>CAYMXM010000008.1:0-32286 GCA_964394065.1 uncultured Pirellula sp.
CTCACCCGTACCTTTTCGGTCGTCAAGCGAGGTGGAACGGTGGTGTCGGTTGCCGGTATGCCGGAACCAGAGACCGCGCGACGTGACCTTGGCAGAGGCTTTGGGTTGGCAGCGCTTTTTTGGATCGCTAGTTTCGGTATACGTCGTCAAGCGGCTAAAAACGGAGTCCGCTATCGCTACTTGTTCAAGCGTCCCAGCGGAAGCGATCTCGAAGAAATCGCCGCGCTGATCGACATGAAAAAGATAGAGGTCATAATCGACCGGACCTTTCCGTTCAGCGAAGTGCGAGAGGGGCTTGCGTACATTGAGGAAGGCCGGGCGAAAGGAAAGGTTGTCGTCAGCATGTCCGGCTAAGTTGCGGAAACTGCCAAGCGTAGATCAGAGTCTGAAGAACGCTAAAGCGGAGTAAAGGTTCGGAAAGAATGTCGACTGGTCAAGCAGATTGGCGGTTGGGGATCTGGTGCTCACTCAAGGGAATCCGCGAACGGTCGGCTGCCGTGAGAGAAAAGCATTTTTACTGCTTCATGCCGTTTGAAAGCCTCATCATCAAGCTCGATAGCAAGCTAAGTCAGCTCGGGAAGATGCTCGTTTAGGTACCCTCGAAGTTGCTTACCTCTTCGAATTCCCCCCGCTTAAGCTTTTCATACGATGCAGCCTCTTCACGGAGTTGCTCTTAAAAGGAGAGACGAGGTTCAAGCACTCGTCGAATCTCACTGCGACATTCTCTCCGCTTAATTCTGGATGACATTTTGGGAACCGTCATGTACCATAGCCACCGGAGAGTGATCCAGCCTCAGCGACATGAGCATCCACTCAGTGGCGGTTGTGATTTCAAATTTACGAATAGCAAAATGGTCTAGCGTGAAGCGTGTTGCCTCTTGGGCAACCCTCGCTCTGTTCGTGCTTTGCTTGATTCCACTCCCGGTCTTTCATGTTGCAGATGCTGTGGTCTCCGATCCGGCAATAGTAGCCGATGAGGAGGATGTACCGTTTCCTTGCCAAGGTGGGCTCTGCGGTTGCCGAGATGCCCATACTTGCTGGACCAATTGCTGTTGCCATTCCCCTCGCGAACGACGTATTTGGGCAGAATCCAAGGGAATCGTCCCACCAGGCTACGCGGTGCTCGACAGGAAACCTGCGGCTAAAGCGAAAGCAGATGTAGCGCAGGTTTCCACAGAAAGCTGTTGCTCTACTCGATCGTCATGCTGTACGGAAAAGGAAACGCCCCCCAGCTGTTGTAAGGAAGACACCTCCACTGCTGATGCGACGCCAACTCCCAAGGATGACTGCTGTGCCCGCCCTCAGACGAAGCAAACAGAGAAGACAAAATCACCTTCTCAGGGTGGATTCGTTCTTGTCATCCTAGCAGCCAAATGCAAAGGGTTAGGGTTTGATCTTTCGGCCCTGAGTCCCTTTGTGGCACCTCGTATTCCAACTGTATTGGTACTCTTTCTTCTTCCTCCTGAGGCGATCTCAATTGCTTCGGATTCTGTGCAAACCATCGTCCTGGAGGTTCCGAAACCTCCTCCTCGCTCTTGAGATTGGTCGATCCATAGGTGCTGAGTACGGCTCGGCTCATGTTTGCACGCTTCTGCTTCGTTTGTTGGATCACTCTCCAACTTGATTTGACGATGTGGTGGGAGCGTGCGCAGCTTGGGCCGCGTGTCGGCTTTCCCTGCGCTGAGGATACGAACCAACTTGATGCCAATTCACTACGAACGAACACAACTTTCAAATTATCTACGATACCCATGAAAACAATACGATTGGATCGTTATAGATCCTTGGCGGAACAAACGCCCCCGATCCTCAGACGGAGCGGCTTCACGCTAGTGGAGTTACTTGTCGTCATCGCCATTATCGGCATCTTGGTCGGGCTGTTGCTTCCCGCCGTACAAGCTGCCAGGGAGGCGGCGCGACGGATGAGTTGCTCGAACAATCTAAAGCAACTCGGGCTGGCTCTTCACAACTACGAATCGGCGACGAAACGACTTCCGGCTCTCTACGGAATCAACGGAAGCAACGCGGGAAACATTTCCGTGCAAGCATCATTACTCCCTTACTACGAGCAAGCGAATCTGTTCTCGCAACTCAACTTCAACCTGAAAATCCAATCGGGATGCTGTCCCGGCGTTCTACTCCCAGAGTTTGTGGAGCCCGCCCAAACGGTCCTACCGATGTTAACTTGTCCCAGCGATGACGGGGCTGACGTTTACGAGGTCGTGACCCTAAACGGTTCGGGACCTATCAATAGGTATGCTGGGAACAACTATCACATGAACCTCGGGTCGGGCGTGGGGACGTTTTATGATTCCCGGTTGCCGACCGATGGGATTCTATGGACAAACGCCCGTGTCACATTCGGGGCGATCTCCGACGGGTTGAGCAATACGGCAGCATTTGCCGAGTCATTGCGAGGTCTTCGCGATACATCGGTGCCCGCACCGACGAACCGTCGCGATAAGATTCGAACGATGGTGAGCGTTGCATGCAACTGGACTTCGTCAGCGACACCTCCCACGGTTGCAGGGCTTGCCAATGGGTTCCGAGCGCCAGAAGACCCATCTTCGTACGAGTCACAGGTCATAGGAATGTCTCGTGGCTACACTGGCCAACGCGGAGGGGGCTGGCTCAACGGTCGAGAGTACTATTGCGCCTACAATCATTACGTGACACCCAACTCCGAACTGATCGATACGCAGATCTGCGGTTACGGGCTTTTCGCAGCGAGAAGCAACCATACGGGAGGTGCTACGGTCGCTCGCTGCGATGGTAGCGTATCGTTCGTTTCGAGCAACGTTGACCTTGCCGCTTGGCGAGCGTTGGGGACTCGAAGTGGTGGTGAAGCCAACGCTTCGATAGAGTAGACGAATTCCAAATAGGTAGCGGGGAGTTCCAACTCCTCGCCCCCACCGTTTTTCTGAGTCGTCCCACGAATGGCCGATTCGGAGAACACACAGACATTTAACAATATTTCACATAACGAGAATACCATGAAATCTATCAGTACCTTTTTTGCTTGCCTGTTGGGATGGACGTGCTGCCTCAACCTCAGCTCGAACGCTCACGACACTTGGATTCAGTCTGGCCCGTTGGTCACGAGACAGGGAGATGTCGTTCATGTCGACCTAATGCTGGGGAATCACGGAAACAAACATCGTGATTTTAAGATTGCCAGCAAAGTAACGCTTGCTCCTTGCACCTTGGAGGTGATCGCCCCCGATGGAACAAAGTATGACCTCAAAGAGAAGGTGGTCGATGTAGGTTTTGGTCCCAAAGAAGGGTTTTGGAGCGCTCGCCATATTGCAGGTCAAGCAGGGGTTCATCAAGTGGTCCACACTCTGGATACTTTGCACGGAACATCCCGTGCTATTAAATCGGGAAAAACGTTCTTCATCGCAACCAAGAGTTTCCCAATCGACAAGGAGGTAGCCTCCAATAATTTTCTTGTTCTCGGAAAGGGAATCGAATTCCTTTTACACACGCCTTTGAGTTCCATCAGCGCAGGAAAAGAACTTCAGCTTCAACTTGTCCGAAACGGAAAGCCGTTGAGTGGAGTCGTGGTATCGTTTATTCCAAGAGGAGCAAAACTATCGGCTGGTCTCGATCCCGACTACGAACGAACCACTGACGAAGAGGGTAAAGTTTCATACACTCCTCAGGAAGGGAACTGGTTACTCGCCGTAGCCCATTTTGCTGCTCCAGAGGAAAAAGGGGACGGCTATGACCAGACGCACTACTCAGCAACCTTGGTGCTTCCCATCCCTCAAGTACCCTACAAGTAGGTAAAGCAGCATCAGTTCCAAGCGGAGCATGCAGTCGCATGCTCCGCTTAAGTTCCCGACGGATTCACTAAACAACCACTTTACGCATCGATGAAAAAACATTTCCTTTACTTTCTTCTATCTGGGTACCTTCTCCTATCTTCGTACGGCAGTGTCTTGAACGCGCAAGCTCAAGAAAAACTAGTCTCGACGGACTCCGTAGAAACCAACCTTTCATGGCCTTCGTTCCTGGGAGTTGGTCGCCAGGGGGTTCGAGAAGAATCCCTCCCTGTGAAATGGACTAAAGACAGCAATATCGCCTGGAGTACTCTGTTGCAGGGGCATGGGCAATCAAGTCCGGTTGTCTGGAAGGATACGGCTTACGTTACGACGGTTGATGGGTTGCAAAAAGAAAAACAGTGGCTCTATGCGATCAACATTCATACTGGAGAGATTCACTGGAAGCAGTCGTTCGACAACTCGTTCCCGATCAAGAACAGCTACTACGTAAGCCGTGCTGCACCAACTCCCGTGGTCGATCCAGAGCGAGTCATTGCCTACTTCGAAAGTGGCGATTGCATCGCGTTGGATCATGACGGTAAAGTGCTTTGGCAGCGTGCGCTTGGGAAGGATTATGGACCGATCGTTGCTGAGTTTGGTATCGGAGCATCTCCCTGCCAGAACCGGGATTCCCTATTCATCCTCATCGAACACGAGGCTACAGGCGTACTGCTATCTCTCGACAAACGGAACGGCGAAACTCGATGGTCCGTACCACGAAAAGCAGCTAAGTCGTGGAGTTCTCCTGCATTCTTCGAAGTCGAAGGTCAAGAACAGGTCGTGATCAGTTCGGACGGCCCCGTTCAAAGCTATGACGTTGCCGATGGCTCTGCACTATGGACTTTGGAAGGTGTCGGGGGGAACACGAATGTGACTCCGCTCGACTACCACGAGGGAATGTTTCTGATCGGTGCCTCTCCGGGGCGACAATCGGAGGGGGCAGAGACCGCAAAACGCTCGAACGGCCTCGTTCAGATTAAAAAAGGTGATTCAGGTTGGAATGCGAAACTCGTTTGGTTCAACGAGAAACTGGCTCCCACCTGGGGCTCACCGATCATTCATCAAGGCTACGCCTATTGGGTAAATCGTGTAGGGGTCGTTCACTGCGTCGACCTCCAATCAGGAGAGATCCTTTTCAATGGGCGACTCAAGCAATCGTGCTGGGCCACTCCTTTTCCTGCTGGAGACCGAATCTACTTTTTTGGAAAAGAAGGGCTTTGCACAGTGATTGCTTCAGGTCCCGAGTGGAAAGTATTGAGCGAAAACGAGCTGTTCGACATCGATAGCTTACCTCCGGAAACTACCATCCCAGAGGCAGAGTCCACCGAGGAACGCCGTCGCGCTGCAGCCAATTTTAGCTCCCCTACCCTCTACGGTTTCGCCGTCGCAGGAGACACCTTCGTTGTTCGAATTGGGCACGAGGTCTTTGGGGTTCGTAATCAAAAATGAAGAAATAGATTTCTGGATCGTTGCTACCATACCCAAATTTTATATGTCGACCGTACCAATCCGAGACAGGCAATGCAAAAAGACACTATCCAAACAGCAGCTATACCCCAACTGTCTGCAACTAATCCTAGAATTGGCATGATCACTGCAACAACCATTGCGCAAAGAACGCTTTCTGCCGACAAAAAGAATGCGCGTTGAGATTTTACCATACCTTTACTAAATTCGCTAATAAAAATAGGGCGTCGCGTGTTCTGAAGAAGAGTGAGCGTCAGTACGGCGAGTATGCCAAGAATAAGGTTTACAAAAGGAAAAAAGCTGGAGACTGCAAGCACAATAAGGGTAACAACAGAAGCAAAATAAAGAGTTTTTAAGGCAGACTTACCACTCCCGCAACGCGATTCAAACGACTCGCTAAACCTAGCACCGATCCCGCCAACCCCATCTCTTAACAACTCATGCACGCCTACCCAGAAGGCCCCACTTGATACAATGCCAGCTCCTCCACTCGCATGTAGGAATGGAACCCCAATTGACATCATTGCCCCCTTAAAAAATGGCTGTGAAAAGTACTTGAGTACTACCTTAAATTGACTCTCAAACAAAAGCGACTGAATTAACATTAAACGCATGTCTCGCGATTGCAAAAAAGTCTTTCCTCCTTTAGCCACGTTTCTGAGACTGAATGTCACTCGTCCAAGTTCCTCGTTCCGCAATGCACCACCGTCAAGTTCTTCTGGGTAAGTTAACATGAGTATGAAACCACCAAGTGCAGCAATCGCAGAACCAGCAAACAAAGGATCGTAACGGGAGGTAAATGCCAAAAGCGTCCCCCCAGCAATGGCCGATAGTCCCGATGAAAACTTCGAAATCATTCGAGTCCTTCCGATCAGACGAGTTGCCTGATCCGCGATTCCTCTCAATTCCAAATAGTCAAGCATTATCGCTTTGTGGCTTCCCGTCCGCAAAGCTTCGCCTAAAGAAAAAAACAGCATGCACACAGCAACTATCCCTAGACGACTAAAACTCACCCCCAATAGATCGCTGGTAAGTAAGTCTGCAGAACTGGCCACCCAGGCAAACCCAGTGAACGAGATAAAGTAGGATACAAAGCAGAGAGAGGTTGCACGACATCTTCCCCAATAGTCAGCAAGTGCGCCAGCAGGTATTTCAAAAACAACCGTGATCAAGTGCTGTAAACCCAAAAGGATTCCAATTGTCGTAAAATCCAAATGAATGTCGTGTAGAAAAAGAATAAAAAACGGATCAGCAAATCGGATGTTTTTAAAAACAGAATACAAATAAAACCTAAATTCTATCATCTAGAACTCGAGTTAGACAATGAGGTCATCCAATTTCCACTATATGGAACAGGTAAACAAAGATCATGAAACCGGCGAAGATTTTCCTCGGGATGTATATCTTCAAAACTTTTCGGGTAAAGCCATTTCGAAATCTGCTGTATTCCCGCAAACCCGATCGCATGGCCTACAAATCGCATATGAATTCCATGTACATTTTTCTGCTTAACTGCTTTTAAGCCGTTCCATCCAGGTCGATTGCAGTATTCCTGTAAACGAAGACCCGCTTTATTTCCATCCGCTGAGTAGCCCAACCGGAGACTTCCGATTGAGTTAGTCCAGTAAGCCCCTGTAATAAGAATGTGCTCGGGATCCGCGATTAAAAGTTGTTCTGGATTGATTTTTCCCATTGCTGGCACCTTCCCAATCGCAACATTCTCGCATCTTACCCCCTCTAAGATCCGTCCCCACCCACTGGTGTTTCGACCATAAGTATTGCCATACTCGGATACCGTTCCCGATGCCTCTAGATAGACAGTCGGCTTCGATGTGCTCAGGTCCCGCAATCTCGATTGAACTCGCTCGATCTCTTCATCGATCAACGCGGCAGCTCGATTCGCTCTCTCTTCCTCTCCAAGTACCTGTCCCAACAATCGGATACTCCGTTGCGGATCCGAAAATGGGTCATCAGAGGAGAGGTACAGAAGAGGCAACCCAGATTTTTCGAGCGGTTCAAGGAACTGCAACCCTCGATCTAGCATAAATTTGTCTAAAATTACCAAGTCCGGATTCAAATTTATAATTGACTCAACACTCAAACCTCCACGCAATGAATCACCAAGGACAGCAACGTTGTCCAACTCTGGAAATACTTCAAGATATTTTTCGTAGGTGTCGAGGTATCCCGTTCGAATACTTGAATCCCAACCAACAAGTTTTTTCGGAAGATCTTGACCCAAAACAATTGCAAGTTCGTGAACGTAAAAGCTGCGTACTAAGACAATTCGTTGAACTTTTTCTGGAACAACAACCTCTCTACCAATCAAATCCTTATAGGATCGGTTTGCAAACGAATGCTTTTCTGAAAACTTTTTCGATTCCGATTCGCAACCTAAAGCGGTTACTACGAAAATGCAAACAAGAATATTTAAAAAAGGATTCCTGGTAAGACAAAAGAGAAACATATTTTTGACGATCGCCGAAATCAATTGTAGTCTCGCAGTTGCATTCCAGGTTGATGGTCAAATGCTCGAAAGAAACTCATCAGTCGTTGACAAAAATGCCCCTTCGTCACCTAAACATGCCAGGGTGTCGTTGGAATCCTCTACCTTGCCATTGAAGGAGACAACTGCATCCCGAATAATAGTCACGTCGAACCCAAGGGCCATGATCCCGCGAACTGTGGAAGCGACACAGCTTTCGACAGAATGGCCATAGACAATCCAGTTCGGGATATTTAGCGAGACGATTACATCTTTTGCGTGAGGGTTGCGATTAAAGACTTCCCATGCTCTCATTTCGGTATTTGCCTGAACGCTCCCGCATGTTCTTTTTTCAAGCAATATTAATTGGTTGTGAAGAAGTTTTTTCTTCCAGTCCAGCACATCCGGTTCTTGCGAAACCCAAAGCGAGCCAGCCTGAAACGTCCCTCCCATAGGGATGCAACTCGTATTTGCACAGGTCGTCGCTATCACTTTGGCATTCGCGATTGTCGCCGCTTCAAGAAGTCGTTCGACCTGCGGTCGGATGACTTCAGCGCGCTTTCTGTATCGTGGACCGTTTGGGGCGGCGTACCTTTCACGGGTGTCCACGTCAAACAAAGCCCAACTTCCGGACTCTCGATATCGAACGGATTTTACACGATTCATGAAAACACTTGCCCCTCTTAAAGTGGGTTAACCGGCCTGTTTAAAGCCCTTTCAACGGATGGGCCTGTAATCTCGATCGTTTCCAGTTGGTTCTCACCTTCCGAGAAAGTAAACTTCCTCGCGGGAGATTTGGCATCCCGATACCTCCCCTTTAGAAGATCCGGCCCCAATCCCTCTGCATCTGCACTCCAACGAATCGTCATTGCATACTCTCCGGCGGGTGCACCATCATTCAGTTTGTAGGTTGATAGCTCGAATGATCCGTCCACTTTAACGATAGCTTTTGGTTTGCGTTGCTCCCATTTCCCATCCTCATAGGGAAGCGTCTGAAAAGTTAGCACTGCGGATACCATGGGTTTTCCATTGTACAGAACTTTTCCTTTTACGGGATAACACTTCGGAAAGTCATCCTTATTTGGACTACATGCAGCGAAAGTTGGTAAAATTATCCAGACTAGAATTAATGTCGTTGGAAAAAGGGATTTTAAAGCAGACGTGCTAATCGTTAACATTTAAAGACTCGCCTCCCTTTCTACTAACAAGCGCAGTTAGAACCTCTATCGTTGTCCCTTCGGAAACAAAACGAACCGATCCGTCCATATATACTGCGCCAGCTCCTCCAGAGTGAAAGCTAAACAAACTTCCTTGCCATGAGTTATCACAATTGACCCCGCAAGGACCTACGTCGGCTATAAAGGTGTTCATCCAAAGATTTTGATATGAAGCCCAAGGCCCAACAAGATCTCCCCAAGGGCTCGTCAATTCATTGATCTTTGTCCTCTTTCGCCAATGCCCCGGGCGACCACTCTGCTCAACAAACGCAAACGTGTTTGACAGACCATCCGTTGTATCTTTCAGCCTTGGATGTGGCAGATTAACGCGATCGCCAGGTTCGTAAACCGACAACGCTCCGATTCTTCCAACATCTCCAGATGGGCCATCAAAGGGCATAACTCCGTGAATCGTTACGTAGTCACCAAAAGCAGCAACATTAGTTGGCTTATCGAATGCTTGAATTGCATTTGTGTGTGTCGCTTTAAGTCCCACTTTGGTGTTCGGCGATGGATCGCTCGGGCACTGATATACGGCAAGAGGTACTTTTACAACAGCTTGGTTGGCATCGTCTTGAAATCCATGTTCCCAGCTGTACAGGTCGTAAAGAACGTTTTGTTCAATGAAAGGAAGCAACGTTGTTCCCCATCCCCCCAGTCCCTTGTCTCCAAACGAAGGACTAATATGTGATGGTGGCAACTTCCGGTGAGAGCTTTCGAAGTTATGTATTCCAAGACCAATTTGCTTGAGATTATTTTGGCACTGCATGCGACGAGCGGCTTCACGAGCAGCTTGTACTGCAGGAAGAAGTAGCCCCACGAGAATCCCAATAATCGCAATTACGACCAGGAGTTCCACCAACGTAAACCCGTTTCGGTTAAATCGTACAAGCCTCATTTTCAATCTGTTCCTTTTGAGCTTTGCAGAGCTAGGCGACACTCGTGAAGATTAAACAGAGCATTGAAGCACGTCGCAAGGGTCGGACAAAAATTGCCCGCACGCAAATTTTTCAAGAAAGTAAGATGTTTACGGCAGGAAGCGCGATGCGATGGGTTGGCGTAGAAATTTCTGAAACAGGAGGATGACGTGTCATTTAGAACTAAGCGAAGAGAAGTATCTAGTCTGGGAAGCGGGCGCAAATATCGTCAGCGCACAGTCGTCAGGCTTACGATACTAGGGATCGCAAGCCTGTTACTTGCGATTTGCTTTGTTGCAGACTTGTCTACTGGTCCCGCGAAAATTGGCTTCGTAGACCTTTTGAATACGTTGTGGGCGCCATCTACCGCTCCTGATTCTATCCGAAGCATTGTGTGGGGTATGAGGTTACCTATGGCTTGTCTGGCTTGTTCAGTGGGAGCTGCACTCGGAATTGCAGGGGCAGAAATGCAGACCATTCTCAACAATCCCCTGGCAAGCCCTTTTACACTCGGTGTTTCAGCCGCCGCGAGCTTCGGTGCATCTGTGGCAATTCTCACAAAAGCCGCGGTAGTAGCCATCGCTATCAAGATGTTTGGGGAACACTTTCTCTCCCAACCGTTTTTTTCACAACTGCTGGTTCCCGTTAGTGCGTTCTTAAGTGCAGCAGTTTGCACTCTCGTGGTTTTGTTAGTTGCTAAGTTGCGAAGCGGATCACTCGAAACGATTGTCTTAGGCGGAGTGGCCTTACAATTTTTCTTTCACGCTGGGGTGGCTCTGTTACAGTTTTTCGCTTCCGAAGACACCCTTCAGTCAATTGTCTTTTGGATGTTTGGAAGTTTGCAAGGGGCAACCTTTCAAAAGAATGCGATCGTCCTTAGCGTAGCACTTTGTTCTTGCTTTTTCTTCTTAAAACATTCCTGGAAACTTACAGCATTTCGTCTAGGGGAAACTCAAGCAGAAAGCTTAGGGATCCAAGTAGGACGACTCCGCAAGCAGGTTTTGATCGTTTCTTCACTGATTACAGCAATTTCCGTTTGTTTCACTGGAGTAATTGGGTTTGTTGGCCTTGTCTCACCTCATTTGTCGCGAACCATAGTCGGCGAAGACCAACGATTTTTTCTGCCTCTTTCTGCAATCCTAGGCGCAGCTCTTCTTTCCTCTGCGTCGATCGCAAGTAAAACGATACTGCCTGGGACAGTTCTTCCAATCGGCATTGTAACGTCCCTCGTTGGTGTTCCCTTCTTTTTTGCAATGGTTTTAACGCAACGGAGAAAGTACTGGTGAAACTGGAAATTAGGAATATGCGAGTTTTTTACGGAAATCGAACGATAATTCGGAACGCATCGATCTCCCTTAGTCCTGGTATTACTGCTATTGTCGGCCCAAACGGTGCGGGCAAATCAACACTTATGAAGGCCTGCGCAGGCATTATCCGGTCTTCGGGTTCCTTTTATTTTGATGGAAAAACAGTTGACCCAAGTTCTCATTACTACCGAACAAATCTACTGACGTATTTACCTCAAGATTACGCTTCTCGCGCCTCTATAACTGTTTTTGAGGCAGTCCTTCTTGGGCGAGTAGCAAGCCTTGGTGCTCGCATTAGGGATAGCGACATCGAGCATGTAGAGCGTGTTTTAGAATCTCTCGGCATCGAGGACCTTTCCGAACGCTATCTGAGTCAGTTAAGTGGAGGGCAACAGCAACTGGTTTCGATTGGAAGAGCGCTCATACGAAGAGCTAAGATACTTTTTCTGGATGAACCTACCTCAAACTTGGATCTTCGAAGACAATTTGAGGTGTGCGAGACACTCCGCAGGCTCGTACTGTTAGACCATTCGGTGGTTGCGATTGCGCTGCACGATCTAAACATTGCCGTTCGTTGTGCAGATTCCATTATTATCGTTTATGAAGGAGAAATTTACGCTGCAGGTACAGCAGCAGAGGTCATAACGCAAGCAATGTTTCGCAACGTTTATGGTCTCGACGTTAAAATTGAACTCGATCGAGACGGGCGGCCAAAGATTTGGATTCACGGAGTATCAAGAACTTGCTCTTGAAAAAATTCGATTTTTTTTGATTTTAAAACAATAGCCGCTAAATCCAGCTGGCTAACGGAGCTTTTTGGGCGGCAGTAGGTAAGGCTGTGCGATATGATTGCATTGGATGTGAATACTTTACCTCATATTTGAAGAATGCGGTATCAATGATCCGATCAGAACTCGTTGCAATATCACAGCTATGTGAAGGCGCCCACCGGAACCCAGATAGTGCCGGTCATGAACCATAACGAGCGATAGTTAGTTTCCAGCACTCCACGCCCCAACCTGCTCCAAAAAGGCCCAGGCATGGACGAACTCCAACTCCTCCAAGTCTGGAGTCGCCGCAATGGGATTCAGCAAGGCGATCGCGAGCCACGGCGTCGTTTCAGGTTTGCGCGGGGCCTCGAAGTCTGCACTTCGCACGATTGGCAGATCCGTAAACTTGAGGTACTTCGACTCCATCACTTTCCACGCTTCCGTCTCGTTCTCTTTGTCGAGGCCTGCTGCGACGCAGTAGATGACTGCCGGTACCCCATCTCGGGAAAGAGTAGCGAACATCGTATCCTCGACTACGCGCACAAACGCGATCCAGCCTTTGAATGCAGCATCGACCGGAGACAAGTCAAAGAATCCATCCTCGCACATCGTCTGAAAGTACCCGATCAACTTGTCCGAGATTCCATCGCGGTCACAGACCTCCGTGTGGCCGCCATTCAGTGTGTAGAGATGTAGTTGATTCTTCATGCTCAAGATTTCTTTCCTGGCTACGGTCTACTTGATAAGCATAGGCCCGTCTTGTGGACTGACGACCAAGGACTCTTTGAAGGTGTAGTCGATGCGGAAGAAATCCAAGTCCGCCAAACCGATGCGCTGCCCTGTGGGAGTTCCCCTTCTGATCCTGTTTGTTTGGTCGCCCAGCCGCTTGGGGTTTGGGCAGCTTGGTTTGGTACTTTTCGGAATCGCCACGCGAAATAAGTCACGGATGAATCCAACTCGTGTTTTTCCCGACTTTTCCACCTCAGCATCGAGGAAGGCAGCCAGTCTTTGGGAATTGACTTCCCCGATTGAATACAGGAATCTGGCTGCGACTTTAGTCGAACAAGTTGCCTCGGTTGAAACATGTTATCGGTCATTGAAGCACCTCAACACGCAATGGTTTTTCATTATTCATTTGTTCGTATCTTTCGTGGGCCTTTTTACGCGAGAACAGACTCCATGTGTTCCCTGCTTCTCCAGCGTTGGCAGCCGCTCGGCTTCCGACCGCAACGTGAGTCATCGTGATCAACCAAAGCGGTCTGCGGATAATTGTACCAGACGATGTTTTCGTGTTGTCGCCGCCAAGCAATTCGCGATTCACAAAGTGCTTTTCGGGCCAGATTGTCAGCTGAATCTGGGCTCCTTGTTTTACCAACGTTGATAGTTCACTTGAGATCGCGCGAATTAAGGTCTGTTCCGGGATATTCCGCTGCATACAAACATGCAGGTCGATCTCCGTCTTGCGGAATCCCACCGGTAAATCATTTGACAGTCTTATGATCTGCTTGACGGTCACGATTTCATCATCGTTCCCGCCTCGAATCTGAGGTAACCGCATCAGCAACCAATCCGAATGAGTACAGATCGCCGTCAGCGTCTGCTCCTGCGTTACAACCTCTCTCCCTACCAATCGAGGGTTAGAAAGGTCTTCCCAAAACAAATCCGAAACAAAGTCTCTGATAGACGTGCCAACACTCTCTGGTACCGTCGCTTGATCCGACACAACGATCTTGCTCATCGGAGCCTGCCGGTTTGACGCCACGCCAGCCGCGATCCAGTCATTCTCAGTTTTGATTCCCTCCGATACCGTCGGCCTTGAAACGTAAAGATGTGAAGACATAAGTCGTTTGAATAGATCCATCGCAGCCTGACGATGATTCACATTGGCGATACGCGCAATCTTCATGCTGGTTGCTTTTTCCCATTCGTCGCCTAACTTGCATAAGAGTGAAAGCGGTGTCGCCCTTGTTGGAAAGAAGCAACCAGTCAACTCGCGGACTGCATCAATTCCATCGCCGCCATACGCATCCGTCATTGCGTCAGGAGTCATAAAAAACTCAGCGAGCATCGGGAAACCTCTCGTAGAAATCAATCTCAAAGAAGTCGTCCGGCCACGGTTGGATGAATTCGCCTTTCACATCAACATCGATTTGTAGAGCACGCGACGAACCGTCTTCCTGTTTCAGGTAGTAGATCGCTAAATCGTCGGTTCGAAGTGTGCGGTCGGCGGGTGCTTTATTGACTTCCGTTTCTCGGATACGACGAAGGAGGCGAAGGATCAGGTGTTCGCTGTGGGTTTCGATAATGAAACGGTGTTTGTTGTTGTGGATCGCCTCGATGAACAAGTCCGAGATTTCCGCTTGAAGACGGGGGTGAATGTGAAGCTCCGGCTGTTCAATAGCAAGCAGCCGATCATTGCCATCTAACGCGGTGACAATCACGGGTACGACTTGAGAGATACCGATGCCGACATCGTGGGGGCGCAATTCGGTATCCGATCCTTCGGGCACCACTACGAGTCGCGAGGTGGTCGGTGCATTCGCTAGGTACGAGCCAATGTGTTCATCTATGTCGTCGAACGCCCGCCGTGCCATGAGGGAGCGTACCATCGGATCACCATAGTCAAGTTCGAGGTAGGTGCGTCGTTCGACCCGGCAACCTGCGTTGAGATTTTGAGGATCGGCCAACCACTCGCCCACGGCGTCTACAAAGTCATCACTTCCGTTGAACAGCGTGTCCCATGCTCCTAGCCCTGTTGCCCATCGAGCAGCGTCAGGAAATCGTGGCGGAGAAAACTCACGGGGCGGCGTTTCGCGGAGTGGGCCGAGGTAACGAAACTTTCGCAACGCGTCACGAATCAACTGACCTGGACCGACGATCAAGCGGCTGAGTACCGCGTTGATTTCCCGATTATCGGATTCCAATTCCTCCCGATCAGGCGGATCGAGCGGCTCGTTGGTAACTCCATCGTCTCGCCAACTGGTCAACGGTAGACACTTTTCCCAGATCGGCAAAGCATCTGACTGCTTGGAAAGTTCCTCCAGAATGCGAAAGGTATCATCTTCCCAAACGGGAACCCAAGCGTTTCGGCTAACCTTGTTGAGCAGAAACTTCAGCCCGGAGTAGTTGCCATCGTCGATCTCGTCTGGGACCCAAGAGTCCCATTTTACAAAGCGTTCCATGTCCTTTCGCTTAAGCAGAATCGGATGTTCGAGATCAAGCGTTTCGAGCACCGGCGTTCGTCGCCCAGGCTGCGAAGTGATCTTTGCCAAAGGAACGCCGTTGTAAACTACCGAGTATTCGGTGATATGGGGTGCATTCAGATGGTCGCTCCATGCGATAACAACCTCGACTCGTGCCTCCGTGATGCCGGAGTACAGAGACTCCGTAAAGTCGTAGAGGTTGTAGTCTTGTGGTTCTCGATACTCCGGCAGGTCAGAGTCCGATAGTGCGATGGATATTCCAATTCTGACTTCTCGGTCAATGAACGAGGTGGGGAGTCCGTCGCCATAGCCACTTCCTCCGGCATCACCGAAACCAGCGTAGCCACTGGCATCGTCCTGCCACCTCTGCTCACCAGGACCACGAAGTGGCACTCCTCTGTGCATGAAGTTGCGGAACCCGCCCAAATCGACGTACCCCCCTCCGGCGATGGTCTGATCGGCGTCGAGATTGTGCCGTTCAAACACTTCGCGAGCGTAGTGCAACGCGTGTAGGATTGTGCTCTTCCCGGCGCTGTTTGCGCCAAACAGTAACGTAATCGGTCGAAAGTCGAGCTTGACTCGCTCTCGAATCCCTTTGAAGTTCTCAATCGTGATGCCGGTAATCATTGTGTGATAGCTTCCTATTGCTTGCTCATCTACTCGTGACTTTTTGTCCGTCTCGGTAGCGACGAATGAGTTCGCGATATCCCGCCATAAGGTGACTGTCGCATCGTTACTTGCCCTTCTTCTTGGACGGCGTTTGCGCCAATGCACTTGCTGCTGCGGACTTTGATGTTTTGCTGGTGCGACCGTCAGTCAATGTCTTCGATGCACTCGTTGCAGCGGCAGGGTTCGTTTGCTTTTTGGGTGCATTCGTTTGTGATAGAGCACTGCCGGCTGCTGACTTCGAAGCTTGTCCAGTCGCTTCAGAGGACAGTGTTTGGGAGGCTTTCGTTGCAACTGGCTTGCTTGTGGTTTTCGAATTCTTCTTTGTCACTAGATTTGACTCCGGTTCGATAGGTTGAAACTGAATACACTTTGCGTGGCAATCGCTATAAGCAGTCGCCATGCCAAGCGACAGAAAAAATTGAAAATTCAACATTCGCTTGGGTTTGGTTACATGGCAGGTGGCTGAGCCTACGCCCTGGCACAACTGCAATGGTTGCGCTACAAAAATCGTTGTATTTCATCGCCATTCGCCAAAAGCACCTTTGGACCAATCCGGGGCACGCTATGCGAACAGGGCCTTGAGTGCGATAGGGAATCGCACTTGCATTCGATCTCGGTGTGTTCAGGGGATTGGCACGGTTGCCCCGCAGGGCAAAACCAAAGCATACCACTAGATAGGCACTCCTCAAAAAAACCTGACCGGTCTGCCCCCCCTTGGATCACATGATCCGCGTCGAGATTGTGCCGTTCGAACACTCGGCGAACGTAAAGCAACATCTGCAAGACCGTGCTCTTCCCGGCACTGTTTGCACCAAACAGCAACGTGATGGGTCGAAAGTCTAGTTTGACTCGCTCTCGAATCCCCTTGAAGTTCTCAATAGTGATGCCGGTAATCATGCGAATTCCTGTGATTCTACTTGGCCGCCCAGACGGCAAGGGCGCCTTCTATTCATCAAAGAGACTCCGCTGTCTGTCTTTCGCGGGCGGCGGCGAATGTTTTAGCACCTTGCTGACGGTATAGTGGCCGGTTCGCCGATAGGCGGAAGTAGTGCTGTCATACTTTTCACCAATTTCCAAATCGACAACCAAGCGGTCTCCAGCTCCGAATTGCTCCGCTCGTCCGCGAACTCGCTCAAGAAAAGATTCGTCTGCCATTGACGCCGAAATCGTAGCACCATCATAGATAAATTTCCATTTCCCTCTACCAGCCAAGACGGGCGTATGCACAATCAGTGTGGCTCGTTCGCCCCGCACCCTCTCTTCTGGCATTTCGTCGTCTTCTGCGACTTCTGGATATTTGAAATACGGAAATTCCCTTCTTTCAATGTTGACGATCTCTTCATGAGTTGTGTTATCGATGATCTGAACGCGTTCAATCGCTTTGTCTTTTTCAACTTCGACGAAGGCTTGATGAAACGCAGCGGTAACTTGCGGATTCTGAATAATGTTAATGACAACATTGTCACCCGAATTGATTACAGCAGGGCTTTGCTCTACACTCCCGTCTGATGAGCTTTTCGGAGGTTTCCCCTTCAGTGACTTTTTCAGGTCAACGGCCTGCTGGATCGTTTTAAGAATCTGGGAAACGACTGAATTAACGGCTAACAGCCCCGCTGTACCGTACACGATTAAGTCGAAGGGAATCTCAAGGCTACCCTCCTCGAATGGTCGAACACGAATCGATATTGACCGCCCATCGCCCACGCGTTCATTTGTTTCGTCGACAAGGACAACGAGTGCGTGCAACATCGATGCGACTGTTGCTGCTTCTGCTGTCGATTCAGGCGTTCTGAGTCGGAGTGAGAGGGATTCACGATCACGAGAGATGCTTGCAGCGCTCATTTTTTTGGCTTGGCCTTATTTCAGTTCATTGCAAAATGCGGTTGCGCTTGTGTAGGTCGCTGTCCAAAGCTGCGTGAACGCTCGACCTCACCCCAATGTTGCGGTGAGAAATGGAGCCGGTTTGCGGTCGGACGTTGTTTATCGTCGCTCATGACTGCCCCTTCTTGATCTTGTCGTACTGGCCTGATTTCTTGAGTTCGGTCTTGAGAAATGTGACCCACTGCTCAGTAAAGACGTAATCCTTGTGAGCGGCGTCGTAATGACAAAATCGAGTGTCTGTCTTTTCTGGGTTCTTGTCGCCTGACTTTGGGCGTATCTTGTAGAACTGGCAGGCCTTTGCGTGGTGGTAACTGGCAACGAATCGCTTACTTTGTCCACATACCTGCTGAACTACAGGCTCGACCTTCTTGCAGACATCGCTAGCTTTAAGGCATCCTGCGTTTGCAACCTGAGTTACAGCGGGCTTGATCAGTGCTGTAATCTTCTCATACTGCTGCATCTCCTCGGGTTTCGATGGATCGTACTTCACGAATTCGATAGCCACGTCGCCTTGCTGAGCATGATTCGCGATCTTGGGGATCAGGAACACGCGGTAACTGAATTGCATGTCCTGGGAGACCTCGCCGCTCAATGACGACCGAAAGCGAGTCAAATAGTCGGAGAGAGCTTTCTGTAGTGGCTTTCGAAGAGCCTGAATCGCTTTGTCCTGATCAGCATTCCGAAGATGCGAAAACTGAAGTGCGAGAGCGAGGCTTTCGTTCATCGCGTGCTTGGCACCAAACTCCTTGACAATCATGTCCTCGAAGTTGAACAGACAAGCTTGGCATTCGCCGAAGATGTGATGGTCGAGTTCGGGCATGGATCGATGTTCGATCTTGTTGCGTAGCCCAACCATGAATCGCAGGTTCTCACGCACCGCTGAGGCTGTGCCTCCGAAGTGCTCGTCGAGACAGTGGGACAGTTCCCATGCCTTGTAGTCGCCATCGATCTTGATGTAGCGACCGTTTTCGGTTTTGTGGAACGGCTTCTTTCTGTTGCGAAGGAAGATCGCATGGAACAAACTCGTCCACGCAATACACATCAAGACGATGAATCCTCCTGAGCGGAACTTGGTCGCAGGCTTGTTGTAGACCTCGACCGCGAGCATGGCTGAGTCGGTCGCCTTCTCAAGGTGAACTCGAACATCTTTGGGCAAGCCACGCGGCATAGGTTACAGCTCCCCTTTGAACGCACGTTGGACGAGGGAGTTGAACAAGTTGTCAGACGCATTCTTGCTAGTTCCGGTTCTGTACTGCGTCTTGCGAACTTGATGCAAGAACCCTGCGTAAGATTCTTGAACACGTATTGGAGGCACCTCGACTAATTGCTGAAGCAACTTCGCCTTTGAAATGTTTGGCATAGAGCCTGCGGCTCCTCCGGCAAGTGTCTGAACCTGTCTTCGTTTACTTGGGTAGGTGAGCAACCCCCAAAGGTATTCGGGCAAAACAGGTGCGTCAGAACTCAATCGAAGTCGGAAAATCAAGTCTGGAAGCATTAGTTGTGGCGGAGTCTGATAGACGAATGCGGTTGCAGCCACCAATTCGTAAGTATTCTTTCTTGTAAAGAGCAGATCGCCCTGCTTGACTTCGATGGACGGATCAGGTGCAAACATATCAGGCAGTGCTTTGTTTTGTGTCCAGTCATACTCGCACCACGTAACAGCCCCAAGCTTTAAAATTCCCCATTCACCGCTGGAAACTGGGCGATCAAGGCATCGTGGACTGATCCCACTATCAATACATTCGAGGAGTTCCCCCAACGGTTGACGAGCCCAATGCTTTGAGTTCTGAATTGGGTCACCAAAGAATTCATGGAATGCTGCAACCTTACTACTTTCCAGCGTACCAATTGCTTCTTGCCGTTTGCGGCGGATGGTGTCGGCTTTGTCGAGGATGTCGGCGATCCGCTTCTGCTCCGACAGCGGCGGCAGCGGGATCTGAAAGTTCTCAATATCCTGACGACGAATAGCCAGGAATGTGCTTCCCGTACCAAGCTGTGCGAGCCGCTGCTTGTTAGAGTCGATGTAGTATGCAAGATATCGCGGGTCAATGTGATCGATTCGTGGCCGGAGTGCGGCCACGCCACGACCGAGACAATATTCTGCATCCGACCAATTGAGGTTGCCGATGGTGGCTCGAACACATACTAATATGTCACCAGGCCTTGATACAGCCGAGGGTTCTGTTGTCCAACGCTTGGGAGAGGGTGTCATTTCGCCGTAGTCGCTTGCTCCAGCAATCAAAGGAGTCCCTCGACCGTCCATGTTGTATGATTCACCTGGAGGGGCTGCCCCCATAATGACCTCAGCGATGTGGGCAATCGTCGTTATATTCACAGCATCGTCTCCAGTTCTTCCAAGTCGGCCGCGATCTCGGCTTCCAGCTTCTTCAGCCGACCGAGGATGACTTTCGGCGAGTCGTATTGCTCTTCCTCATGGACAATCTCCTTGTACCGATTGATCGAGAGATCGAACGCGTTTTCTTCGATCTCCGATTTTGGTACGAAGAAAGCATTCGCGGTGCGGTCCTTGAAGTGCTTCTTCCCGACTCCTCCGTTCCACTTCGGCCAGGCCTTCCGCAGTACATCCAAGTCCTGCCAGTCGTCGTCGGCGCCGATCTTGTCCCGTTTATCGTCGAGGGTCTTGCCGTCCGCCTGCACGTCAAAGAAGAAGACGTCGTTTGTCTGGCCACCCTTGGTGAAGAGCAGAATCGCGGTACTAACACCTGCGTAGGGACGGAACACTCCGGACGGCAGTTTGATCACCGCTTCGAGTTGGTTCTCCTCGACCAGCATCTTCCGCAGCTCTTTGTGAGCTTTGGACGATCCGAAGGTGACACCATCGGGAACGATCACGGCACAGCGCCCACCGAGCTTGAGCATTCGCAGCATCAGCACAATGAACAGCAACTCGGTCTTCTTCGTCTTGACTTTGCCGGTCAGCGTCTTGTGGACATCTTCCTCGTCCAGCGAACCTTTGAATGGAGGATTGGCGAGGATCAGGTCAAAAGCATCTTCCGCCCAGCGGCGGGTTTCCTTGCGGTCGGTAAAGTTGGTGCTGAGCGTGTCCTGGTAGTTGATGTCGGGTGTGTCGATCTCGTGCAGCATCATGTTCATCGCGGCGATGCGGAGCATGGTCACGTCGAAATCGAAACCGTGGAACATGTCGCTCTTGATGTGTTTCCACTGCTGGGGCGTGATCAGATCCGCGGTGTAGGTTTTGTCACCGGTCTCCTCATCAACATGGATGCCATCTTCGGAAGTGAAGTGTTTTCGCAGCGCTTCCATAAACTGTACGAGGAAGCCTCCCGTGCCGCAGGCAGGATCGCCGACTGTCCATGACAACGCTTCCTCTTCGTTTCCTTCGAGCACTAGATCGACCATCAGGTCGATAATGTGTCGCGGCGTGCGGAACTGGCCGTTGATGCCAGCCGTGGTCAGCTTGCCGAGTAAATACTCGTACAGATCGCCTTTGGTGTCACCTTGCGTCAGCGGCAGGGCTTCGATCATGTTAATGGCCGACATCAACAGCGACGGCTTGTTGATCATCAACGTGGCGTCCTTCATGTACTGGCTGAAGGTATTGGTAGCCAACCCCTCATCCCCAACCCCTCTCCCCGAAGCAGAGCGAGCGGAGATTTTTGAACCAGCGCCACCTTTCTCTGAAGCTGGGCGAGGGGAGCCATTGGTGGATGACAGGTTGCGGAAGTGAGGGAAAACTTCATCGCGAACGATCCGAAGTAATTTGTCCGCGTCGGCTTCCTGTTTCAATTGGTTCCAACGTAGATGTTGTTTGTTGCGAGAGAAATAGACGCCGGGAAACTCCTTGCCCGGATTCTTGCGAGACCATTTCTTCTCTTCGGTGTTTTCTCGCATATCAAGCAATCTGGCAAACATCAGGAACGAAATCTGTTCGATGACGGTCAGCGGATTGGTGATGCCGCCCGTCCAGAATTCTTCCCAGAGCTTGTTGATCTGACTCTTGAGTTGGCCAGTTATCATTTGAAATCCCTTTCACTAACCGCGGAGATCGCGGAGATACGCGGAGGTGGACCAGAGTAATTGTTGACGATTCTCTTGAAACCGTCCTTGAGCTTCATAACATTGAAATTGATCAGGAGACCGACCTCCATGTTACGCAGACGTAGATAAGACAGGATTTGGGCTTCGTATAGCGGTAGCATTTTCTCGACCGCCTTAAGTTCCACGATGACTTTGTCTTCAACCAACAAATCAATGCGGTAGCCAGCGTCCAGTTTCAAGCCATCGTATTCAATAGGTAGTATGACCTGGGTCTGCACATTCAATCCTCTTTGGCGAAGTTCATGCGCCAAGCAAACTTCGTATGCGGATTCGAGTAGTCCAGGCCCCAAGGCTGTATGAACCTTAATCGCTGCGTCGAGTATCTTTCCAGTAATTTCGTTGATGTCCAGCATTCTTCCCTCCGCGTTCCTCCGCGATCTCCGCGGTTAATCCTTCTTCGCTTGAAATGAGCCAATGATTTCGAAAAGTTCATCCGCCAGGGACTGCTCAAACAGCCCATCCAGGCTGTCGCTATGCAGCGTGGTGAATGGCGGTTCGTAAAGATCGTCCGTTTTGATGGAGCCGAATTTCGCGATGTGGTTCTGGAGCAAGTCCAGGAACTTGATCTGATGCGAAGCCAGATTGGGATGGGCCTGAACGAATTTGGTAAACCGCTTGTAAACCGCGTCGGCGTCCATCCCGATGATTTCGCGAATAGCCTGATCGAGCGATTCGGCTTGCTTGAAGTAGTCCATCAGGTTGTGCAGGTCGAGACCCGGTTCCTGGGTCAGAACTAGCGAGCAGAGGTCTTCGAGGTCGTTCTCTGTGACAGGTTCGCCGAGTCGAATCTTCCGTAGCGTGTCGTTCTGATCGATGATGGCTTGCAGGACGTTGTTGACGCGATTGCGGTAGGCGACCATGTCCAGATCGTCGAGCTTGTCCAAGCGGACCTTGTGCTTCTTGCGTTCGATATCGGCTTCATCTTCTTTGACATCGATAATGACCGGATCGAGCTTGGTACCTTCATCCTTGCGACGGAATTGGACGATGCCGCGAAGTTGGTCACGGATTTCTTCCAGGCCCCCCACGGTGACTTCATCCCAAAACTCGTCGCTTTTGACCCGTTCGATAACCGGCAGTTTGACCTTTACCTGAGACAGATTGATTCGCAAACTGCTGACCAGATTGACCACGTCATCACGAAGATCGGCAAATTTGCCGCCCCCGCGAATGAGTTCCGTTTGAAGCTGAGCGATGAGCCGGTCAAACTTGTAGGCTTCCTCGAACTTGGCGATGTCCACCCACTGCATGAGCGGAGCGATGTTCTGTTGCAGAGTGGCCTTGGTAGCGGCATCGAATTCGCGAACCGTTTCTTCTGACGAGACGGCCAGCACCTGCGGCCATTTTTCCTTGACGGGAATACTCCCCTTCGGGAGATCGGCGATCTGCTTGCTGATCAAGCTGGTGGCAATCTCGAACCCGGCATGGTGCTGCTTCTCCAAAGCGGCTTCGGCCAGTTTCACTCGAGCTTCAAAGACTCGTTCGCAAAGCGACTTCTGTCGAGTCGGCTCGGCTTTCTTGTAGTCCTGCTCGAAGCGTTCAAAGTTGCCCCAATGGTCGAAGATCTGGAAGTGCGACTTGTCGAGACCGGGACCGAACAGATCGGGACACAACCGGGTTCCGCGACCAATCATCTGCCAGAACTTGACGTAGGAGTAGACGGGCTTCGCGAACACAAGGTTGACGCATGCAGGCACATCGACGCCAGTGTCGAGCATGTCGACGGAGATCGCGATGGTTAGGTCGGGATTGGTGCCATCACCTTTGAAATCATCGATCATCGATTCGGCACGCGGGTCATCGCTGACGACCGTTTGACAGAACTTGCCACCGTATTGCGGATACATCTCGTTGAACAGCGATTCCATCAGCCGCGCATGTTTGATACTGCGTGCAAAGATGATCGTCTTGCCAATGCGACTGCCCACACGGATGCCGTGGTCCATCAGGTTTCGTAGGATGTGGCGGTTGGTGTCCTTGTTATAGACAACCTTGTCCACTTCGCCCTGTTCAAACTCAATCGCCTGTGGCAAGACTTCGTCTTCTTCGAGCTGACGACGTTGCTCTTCCGTCATCTTGGAATACTTGATGCCGGATCGCAGGAAGGGCGTCGTGTGCGTATCGACTTCGAACGGGACAAGATGCTTCTGTGCAACCGCCGTCGGGTAGTCGTAGTTCGAAGTGGGGTCGCCTTCGTCACATTCAAAAATCTTGAACGTGTTTCGTGCGACGAAATCGACGGGTGTGGCGGTGAGGCCAAGCTGATAGGAGTCGAAATATTCGAACAGTTGCCGATAGCGGTTGTAGAGGCTTCGATGCGATTCGTCCGCGATGATCAGATCGAAAAATCCAGTGTCGAAGGATTCGTAGACCTTCATCATAGCGGGGTAGGTCGAAAGGAAGATCCGATCTTTTGTATTGCCTGCCGAAGCTCCCGTGACATACGTGCGAGGCAGCGATGGGAGAAATTCATTAAATGCGTTGTTAGCTTGCCGCCGCAGTTCACGACGATCGCACAGAAACAGAATTCGCTTCGCCCAATTCGCTTTGACCATCGCGTCGCAAAGCGAGATGGCGACGCGCGTCTTGCCGGTGCCGGTTGCCTGAACAATCAATGCCTTTCGCTTTTTCTCGGCAAACTTCTCGACAACTCGTCGCACCGCTTCGATCTGGTACATGCGGCCAGCGATGTCAGGGTTCGCGGCGACGTCACTGACAGGTTTTTTTGCCGTTCGTTGGAAGTGAACATGCTGCAAACTGTCCTTGGAATAAAAACCATAGATCTTGCGAGGTGGTTCCCCAGCCGCATCGTTCCAGATCCACAAGTCATAGCCATTGGTGTAAAAGATTACTGGGCGCTGCCCATGTTCTTTCTCCAAGCCATCGGCATATTGTTCGGCTTGCTTACGTCCTAGTTGCGGATCAACGGCCGTCTTCTTGGCTTCGACTACGCCAAGTGGTTTGCCATTGTCGTCATCCAGCACGTAATCGGCTTTGCCTTCGCCGGACCTGCCGATTTGATATTTGACCGAAGCTTCCTTGATGACTTCGGCAGTGCTTGAATTCCCCTTGCCAACATCCCAACCCTCATCGGCCAGCATCTGATCAATTAGATACTTGCGAGTCTCCTCTTCGTTAAATGCCAGCGGATCAACGGATCGCAATTGCTGCGTTGCCTGAAGTGCCGCCTCCAGTGCTGCCTTGCGTTCTTCGGCGGTGGATTCGGCTTGTTCCGCTCGGGATCGCTCGTTGGCAAGATCTGCGAGCAGCTTTTGCATCTGCGCTTCTTGAGCGGCAACTCGTTCAAGAATCGCTCGTTTTTCACGGCGTTGCTTAAAGCCTTCAACGCCACCTTCGGGTGCCTCGGAGTAGTCGGGGCAATCGCTTGCATTTCCACCAGCGTAGCTCACATACAGCCATCGGCCAATGTTGTAGGCTTCACGAGTGAGCCGCAGAGCGATGGTTGTATCGCCTTTGTTCCCGTGAACTGCATTGTTGCCTTCGAGGCGCAGCGTATGAAGCTTGGATAGCACGACCTCTGGGACGACGTCCTTGAAGGGTTGATTGTGCAGAAGATCGCTGAGATTCGCTCGGTATGGCTTGGGTAGTCGTTCGTGATGGTGAATCCATTCGACAATTTGTTCACAGAAGACCCGCAGTTTCGAAATCGAGCCAACAGGATCGGGATGTGCGTACGCCTCCGCAAAGCCACCCAGCCCTGACAGCTCTGGCCACTTCGGTCGAAGGAACTCGAAGTTGATTGATTTCATGAGTAGGTCACGTCCCATATTCATGCCGGCCCCATAAGGCACAGGGCGTGCCAATCGGTCGGCGGTGCATCAGATTATTCATGACTCGGTGCTCCAGTCGCCAGTGACACCGAGGCGTTTCAGTTGGGCGTCCAACGTCTGGTAATTCTTCATTCCCAGAAGCCGAGCGGCTTTCGCCTTTACGCCTCTGGACTCTTCCATCGCCCGTCGTAAATACCGACGATGTATATCGTTAAGGTGCTCTTCCAGATCGAATTCATCGCCGAGCGGACGATCCAAAACACTCGAAGTACCATTGCTGGGAGCCGGCATCTCCGCGATGGAAGCGGCCAATTCTTTACGGCCAATTATTTTTCCGTCCGTGAGCACTGCTGCCTGCATCAAGGCGTTGTAGAGCTGACGAACATTCCCCTGCCAAGGCTGCGTTTTCACAAATGAAATTGCGGAGGCAGAAAGGGATTTGTGCTCATAGCCGGGCTGATCCGCTTCGAACTGATCGTTCAACAGACCCAAGAACCGTTCAGCAATTTTGGGGATGTCGGTCTTTCGATCCCGAAGTGGAGGCAGACTAATCGAGATGCCCGCCAAACGATAGTACAGATCCTCTCGAAACTCGCCTTTGTGAATCGCGGCGAAGAGATCCTTGTTCGTCGCGGCGATGATTCGGACATCGACTCTTCGGTCCTTGTTGTCACCTAGCCGCTGGATGTATCGCACGGATGGCCCCTCGCCAGTAACTGGCTGAAGAACGCGGAGCAGCTTTGCCTGAATCTCCAAATCACATTCGCCGATCTCATCCAAGAAGACTGTGCCTCCATCGACCACCTCAAAAAGTCCCTTTCGTTCAGTGTCCGCGCCAGTGAAGGCACCTTTAACGTGACCGAACAACTCCGATTCGAGGAGTGACTTTGCAAGTGCGGCACAGTTGACCGACCGCATTGGTTTGTCGCGACGATTACTCGCTTTGTGAATGGCTTGGGCAAACATTTCTTTGCCGGTTCCACTTTCGCCGACCAACAGAACCGACACATTTCGTATGGCGGCACGTTTGGCTCGTCCAACGGCATCGCGTATTGCTCGACTCTCACCAGCAATGTCCTCAAACCCTTCAATTTCAAACGGTGCTTGTGCAGCAAGATGCTGAAGGTGGGCATCGGGAAAGCGAAGAACCTCCGGTATGACATCGATCAGGTCGAATGGAACATCTGTGACCCACGAGTTGCCGTCATAGGTTTCGTAAAACGTCGCAGGGAATCGAGTTTTCCCAAGCAGCAACCATACAGCAGTCATTGCAGGCGTGCCGGGGCTTAGGTGAAGACAGAGGTCGGTTTCCGCCCATGTCTTGGATGACTTGAGTGATTCCAGTTCGCGGTTTGCAATCTCAAAGATGGAGGCGTAGTCGGTGGGCTTTTTCAGCCCCACAGGAACAAGCTTCGCTTTCACGCCAAGCCAACTGAGATACTCTTTGTTCCAGTTCGCGGCATAATTGCTGAGCAGTCGGATCTCGTCGAAAGTCTGGGTTGAAAGGAGTGTTTTGGTTGGCCCGAGATCTCCTTCTCTCGGGAGTTCGCCTTTGAGTTTCTCCATTATCTCGTCACGTTGAACCGCCGGAAGCGATGCCGCCATCGCCCGGAGGTCGCTGTGGCCGACCCACTGCAGCACGATTCTTCGCCTCGCCATGACACAACTCCAATTGTAAAAGCACAACTGCGATTGTACTGGGCCGATCCAGAAAAGAAAGCTACGCCATTTCGGGAAAGAGTAACAAACATCGTGTCCTCGACTACGTGCACAAACGCTATCCAGTTTTTGAATGCAGCATCGACCGGAGACAAGTCAAAGAATCCATCCTCGCACATCGTCTGAAAGTACCCGATCACCCAGTCCTGGATTCCATCGAGGTCACTGATCTCCGTGTGGTCGTCATTCAGTGTAGTAGAGATGTAGTTGATTCTTCATGTTCAAGATTTCTTTCCAGGATAGACGAGAAATTTTTCTCGAACTGGAAGGCCATGGTTCTCTCGGGCGAAAAAGGGGGGGCTACCGGCCGATTGGAGTTCCTTGCAGCAGGAGAATCCTCCTTACTTCTGCAACGGAGGCTGGACGAACTACTTCACCGATCCGCTGGAGGATTTTTAGTAAAATCTGGTTGAAGTAGGGATCAAGACCGGGAGCCCTTAAGTTACTTTCAACCGAGCACAGGTGAAATGTCCAGCAATTTGCGAACTTTGTTCGATCGAGTCGTGGCTATCACGAAGGAAGACCGTCAGGATCGATGGGAAGAGTTCAGGTGGAGACTCCCCGCATCGTGGCCATTTCTTCCTCCCCTCCGCGTCCCCGCTATCAGCGGAGAGTCAATTCCGCAACCTACCTGGTGGAAAGAACCTCCTACCGCATGGGGATGCTTGCTATCGCATCGTCAATCGATCCAAGATGCCTTGCAAAGCGGCTTGGATAGCATCTTAATCTTGGAGGAGGAGATGGACGGGGACACTCACGCCGTACTTTCTTCGCTACCTAACGGCTCTCCCGTAGCCCGTGAATGTTCAATTCGATGCCGCTAGAGTTTTTCGCATAAAAGCCCGGGGTAGAAGCTTGCCTTATGCATTTGGCATCCCTCTAATCAATCCAACCACGCTCCATTCGGATGCGTTCACGTAAGTCTTCTGTTTCGCCTAAGGAGGTTTGTGATGGGCCGTCTTGCTCGCGTTGAGGTATTCAATCCTCACGAAGTTGCTTGTATCCACACCATGTGCCGCGTCGTCCGTCGGTGCTTTCTGTTCGGGCTGGATCCCCTGACCAATAAGAACTATGACCACCGTAAAGGATGGATCGAGGAGAAGCTCATGCAGTTATCTGCTTACTTCGCAATCGACTTGATCTCCTTTGCTGTCATGTCCAACCACATTCACCAAGTTCTCCGATCTCGTCCTGATATCGTTGCGACTTGGGATGACACCGAGGTAGCTCGCCGCTGGCTCATGCTCTGTCCGAAACGCAAGGACCAGAACAAGCAGCCCTGCGAACCGAATGAGCGCGAGCTCGATTCGATTCGCAACAATCCAAAGAAGCTCAAGGAAACGCGGACTCGTTTGAGCGATATTTCCTGGTGGATGCGGCTCCTTTGCCAGAACATTGCCAAGCGAGCTAATTTAGAAGAGGGGATCGACGGTCGGTTCTTTCAAGGCCGTTTCAAAGCGGTTCGGTTGGAAGACGAAGAGGCAATGCTCGCCTGCAATGTCTACGTCGACCTGAATCTCATTCGAGCGGGCATTGCGCAAACGATCGAAGGGAGCGACTTCACTTCTGGGAAGATGCGTGCAGAGATGGTGAAAAACCCAGACTCTGCGGTTTCTAAGAGCTTCTTTATTTCACCTATCGAGCTTCGCGAGGAGGCGAATCCTGCTCCGTGCACTAGTCGGAGCAAGAAACGCTGTAGCGACAAGGGAGTGCTCCCAATCTCCGAGCTGGTACTTGGAATTGCTCGATCTCACCGCGAGATCGCAGAGGAAGGGGGAGGAAGGTTTCACGCCTTCCGAAACGCCTCCAATTTTAGAGCGTTTGGGAATCGACTGGGACTACTGGAAGGTTCTCACGAAGAACTTTGGGAAGTTATTTAGTGCGATCGCAGGAAATGCAAGAACCCTTTCCGAGGCTCGATCCTTGGTAACGGGTCGACGATTCCAGAAGAAGCCTCTCACCGCGTAGCGTCGCTTCTAAACTTCTACTACCGAGAAGCCCTCTGGGCGCTGCTTCCATTTCAAAAGTAGGAAACGGGGCTGTCTGACAGTGCGCCTCCGTTCGACCTAAACGCAAGCATCCGCCCCCTCTCTTGCCGATTTCTCCCCCCTCGGCCCCGACTCCCCCACACTTTTGCCCCCTCTCGGCCCATTTTGCTACGCTAGCAATCCCCCACAAGGAGACACCCGCCCGCTTTCGCTCGAATCCCACGCATGGGGACACTCACTCGCTACCGATCGCCCATAGGCGAGTGTCCCCATCCGCCCGCTACCCGGCGCAAGCGGTGATGCGACATAGCGATATTTCCCTGACGATGAACACCTATACGGACGAGCGACTATTAGAAACGTCGGCAGCGGTGGAGCGTTTACCGCATTTGCCACTAGTGAAAACAAGCATCGACAGCGATTCTTCCGTTGCCCCAACGGTTGCCCCAGATGGGTTCAAAACGGTGCAAAAAGAGTCATTTCCTGACATAGGCCCAAGAGGCAGCGAGGAAGGGGCGGAAACGAGAAAACCCCGCAATCCACAGGGAATTACAGGGTTTTACCAATCGGGGCGACAGAACACGGTTAGAACTTTTCATCGCTGGCCTGCGGAGTTGGGACAGGCGGCTATGGTTGCATGTTGATAACGCCAAACCCACATGCAGCTGGTAGTTACGACCTAGATTTCGTTGGAATTGATACCGAGGCTACCAGATTCGGCATCGGTCGATGGGACCGGTGCCGGTTTCCCTAACGACCAAACTCAGCAGCGGCGGGGGCTGCTGGAGATATTCAACCTTCCGACTCCCGTGGTCGCTGGAGTGAACGACATGCGGCTGGACCTCATTAAACGCCTGAAGCAGGTCGAGAGGCCGGACTGCCCACCGGGACAAGAGGTCAAAGGAGTCGCAGAACGCTGCGGCTCGAATCTTGGCGTGGATCTCCCGAATCTCCTCGCCCAACGGGAGCTTTGAGGACTCATTCGGGTTCGCCGCAAGGAACAGTATTGTTGCCTTGCCGGACATAATCGTCCCAGCTACTGGGGCACTTCCGCCGCCGAACGACCATGTTAAGCCGTACGGACAAGCGGCACGAAGTACGACAGACATTTATTTGGGACGGCATCGCACACCGAATACCCGCCGCTTGTCCGTGTCGGCTTGAACCGCTTGTTCGGCCCCTCCGTCTATCCAAAACATCCTATAGATTAGGTAACCGAGTTTGGAACGGGCGGCAAAACATAGGGGGTGCTATCATCCCACCAACCATGCCTATTCAGAGCTTTTTTGAGTTCCGCAAGAAATAACGCTCCGTCATAAGTATTCGGTGCCAACGTAGACCCTTCGGCCCATTCATCGTAGGCTTGAATATAGAGCCAGCACCGACTATTTGTGTGCTCCAGTACCGCATCGAGATTCGTCGCCCACTCGGATGAATCGCGTGTGACGTTGTAACGCGGGTGCTGTGATCGATCTCCCCCAATACCGCAGTTATTGTGGCCGCCTGGGCCATTCCCCGTGCTATCGCCGTATCCCCAATTTTCCTCGTTAAAACTGGGAATCGTTGCCACAACAGGACGGAATCCGCCGTTCGTTGCGGTCTGAACGTAATTACCGGCAATCTGTCTACGAGCCTGATTAGCCTTCATGGCCCAGCTTGCCGGCTGCCATGAGTAAAAACCTTGGACTCGCTGTTTGTTGTGAGTAACATCTGCCCCTGAAAACCAATCGCTGATTGCGCCATCACCATTTCCGTTCTGACAAGGTTGTCCCATGCTGCAATTGCCATCATCAAGATAAATATTTACGGGGCCACTATTGGCGCGAATCAAGTCGATGCCATGGGCCGCTCGCTGAGCGTTTGCGTCTCGTGACAATGTAGAATCAGCACTGAGATACAAGAACACGACGTAGTTCCCGTCGTAGTCGCGGAAGAATGCCGAGTAGATTCCCGGCGATGATGGCAGGAAATGTTGGATAGCGGCGTTGGTATGTGCGGACATTTGCACTGCGTCGTGAGTAAATGATTCAAAAGTGGGTGTCCACCACATGCCGACCGTGAGACAAATTGAGTTGATCCGCTCCATGAGCTCAACGTTCTCGTTGTAAGAGCCGAATAGATGCAGGTTCATAACCGTCACTCCCGCAGCCTTCATGGCTCGTATGTCGAACTCGAGCACATTGCGATTCGTCTTGTTGTTGTATGAGTACCCGAGCAACGGTGCCTGGCGAACGGGATCGCCGACCCATTGTTTGTTGGGACAACCCGGAAGGCCGAAGCGAGGTTGGATGGGATAGTACGCTGAAATCACGCGGGGACGTTCGATCGACGGCATGTGGTGTTCCTCGCTTTCTCCCGCAGAGGCGGAAAACGTGCAATGCCCCCGGCAATTCATTGGAGCCGAGCTTATGATTATCTCATCATTCTGAGTAGAGAATACTGTCGAATACCCCGGCGTCAATTGTCGTTGGCCGAATGACTTGAGACAAATTCCGTAGCACGAATTCGACGAGCTATTCTTGCGCAGTGGGAATCACCGCGATTTCGCTCCAGTGTCGATCACTGAACCAGCCCAACGAAGAGGCTGCAGTGGCTTCGGGCACGAACACCGGTGCCGTTATGTCGCCGGTCCGATAGCGAAAACAACTTCTGACGCTCAGTCAGACCCTAAGAAAGTTCAAATCCCGCCAACAGTCGCTTTCGCAACTAATGGCGGGATTTGTGTTTACGTCGCAATCGGGGCGACTGGATTCGAACCAGCGACCTCTGCGTCCCGAACGCAGCGCTCTACCAGGCTGAGCCACGCCCCGAAATTTCCGGTGCACTAACGATATGTACCGATCTTGTCGAAGTTTAACGAGAAGAAGCAAAGGTGTCGAGGTTTTTCGGTCGTCTGGGATATTTGGCCGACGTGTAAGCGAGGTCCGAAAATCACAACCCGTGGCGTAAGCGAGGGATAGCGCTGGCA
>CAYMXM010000009.1:0-32072 GCA_964394065.1 uncultured Pirellula sp.
TGGATCACATCCCAGGCGTGAAGCTGATTACGACCAAGCATCGCTTCCGAACGCTTGGAGAGAAACGGAATGCCACCGCTGCGTTGGTGGCTCCCGATACCGAAGCATACTGTCCTTGGGATGACGATGATGTTTACTTACCTTGGCACTTGTCGGCCACTGCGCAGGGGTTGGCCGACGCGGAGTACACGATTCCCTCGCGATTGTATATCGATAAGAAAACCTATTTTGAGCCGAAGGAAAACCGACAACTGTTTCATGGCGCGTGGGGATTCCGTCGCGATGTGTTTAGTGCAGTGGGAGGGTATCCCTTTATCCAGAGCGGGCAAGATCAAGGGTTATTGCGGCGATTAGTAGGAGCCAAACTGACAGTAGGAGATCCGATTCTGTTCGATCCGCGTCCTAGCTACGTGTACCGATGGTATACGGCACATCAAACGCACCTATCGGCGATGGGAGGGGATGGTTACGAACGGATCGGACTCCAAGAGGTGTTGCCGGTGGAGAGGCTGGAGCCGAAATGGGAGAAGGATTGGGTGGGGCTTCATTTGCAATGTGAGAAGTAGCGGGGACGGTGTGTTGCGCGGTCGCTTTGGGTGGTTGCGCTTTTTGCAATGGTAAGGTTGATTATGGTGCAGACCGATTTCGAGATGGTGGGGCGACCGCTTCACACACCCTACGGGGGATGGTGAAACGATGGAATGGCTTCTCGACTACGCATCTTCGCCTTATCACCGAGGGGCTTGTTCAGCGAGTTCGCTGCGCCATACGCTTACGAGCCAGAGCTGCGCGGATTGTGTGACCCTTCAAATCGTTTTGGAGGAAACTCTTATTCAGCAAGCTTGGCATCTTTCGCAGGGTTGTCTCGTCAGCCAATCTGCGGTATCGTTCTTATGCGAATGGTGTGAAGGGAAAACGATTCAGGAGGTTCTGGCGACAGAGGAGGGGGATTACTTGAAGCTACTCGGAAATCTCACTCCGATGCGTCAGCAGTGCGCGTTGCTCAGTTTTCGATGTTTGCAGCAGTGCGTTCGCGACGATCTGGACCGAGGGCCATGCTGAGCTGCCTGATCGGTAGAGTAAATAAAGCTCTTCCTCGAGTTCTCTCTCCTCCTCCTCTTCCATCCATCCGAATAGGCTATCAACCTTGTCGGCGGTCAGTTCCGAGTCCGGTACTGACTCATCCGTAGGGGATGCCATCAAGGCACTCCCTTCCCCTTCAGGAGATGGAGGGAGATCATTCCATTGCTCGATGGGTCTCGAGTTGATCCAGTTGACAACGAGTAAGACATCGAGTGGGGTGATGTGCCCATCATCGTCGGGATCCAGATAGACCGGTCGGAAATTCGGCCCCGAAGAAGGCTCGCGGGTCAAGGGGAGCTTCCGGCTCCCATGGATATTGATGTCGTTGATCATCTCCAGGATATCGAGTGGGGAGATATCTCCATCTCCGTCGGCATCGTAAGGATGGACTGGATTGCGCCAAACGTTTTTCCGCCTGAGGGAGAAGAAACTATCGACGAGTTCTTCTCCGCTGACCGACACCGTTAAGAGGTTGCTAGTGGCTCCCCCCACCTGGTCCAACCCACCGGGAACAAGCAAACGAACGATGTGGTCCCCCTTGGTCAATCCGGTCAGCAGATAACGCCCATCAGCATCAGTCGTGTCGAAGACATCCTCCAGATCCCGTTGTCCGTTTCCGTTGACATCGACATAGACGATCACCCCAGGGATCGGATCATCAAACACCCCGTCTCGATCCAGATCGCCTCGAACGGTTCCCGCGATCGTTGCGAGTTTGAAACTGCCGAAGTCGATATTCTCAACCGTTCCCTCGCCATCGACAGTCACGAAGTGGGCATTTTGAGGGGCTGTAGCTATCCAACTTTCGTCGTGAATCGCCACGATGGAATAAGTCCCAGCAGCGAGTCCCTCGAACCGATAAATGCCATTCGTATCGGTCGTTGCTAAAGTCTCAGTCGCTCCTAGGAGTCCATCTCCATCGCCATCGATAAAGACCCGCCATCCAGCTAGCCCTGATTCTTCGCTGCTGAAGCTCCCATCCCCGTTGCGATCTTCGAAGACTCGGCCACGGATGAAGGAGTCGGTTCTTATCGGGGGGACGATAAATGTGGTCCCTTCCGCAAGAGGCGTTTTGATTTCACGATGCCCGACGCTGTCGGTGGCAACGCTATAAAACGAGTAGGTCTTGCCAAACGCCCCCTCGAAGATCGCCGAAGTCTCGCGCGTCCCAATCTGCCAAAGCTCAAACGGTCCGTCGTCGACAGAGACATAGACATCGTACGACGCGATTCCGGATCCGAGATCCCCATCCTCACCTCCCCAGAAGACCGTGAAATCAGTTGCGCTAACGGTTGCTGACAGAGGAGCTACATTGCTTGACGGAGCGGTCGAGTCGCGAGTCCAGGATAGGGTGATATTTCCTGCCCCCGAGTTTCCAGCCAAATCCTCGATTCCCGCGGCATTGACATGCAGTTCATAAACTCCATCATCGCCGGTGAAGGAACTGAATCCCGACAGCCGATAGGTCCCTCCTGCAAGATGGGTAATGATGACTCCGTCCAAGTCGACCCCTTCTCCATTCTTGGTGAGGGATAGATTGGAAAGGTTAAACGATGCATCGATCAGCCGCTCGGTGAAGGTTACGTCGATGATGTCGATCTGTTCGGCTGTCGGGCTTGAGTCAACACCGGTTAAGCTGACCAGTTCCGGTGCAATCGTATCGATGTAGGAAAAGATAAACGTATAGCTCCCGGTACTTTCGTAATCGAGCAAGTGAATCTTTTCCTCAAACAGGTGGGCTCCACCACCAGTGATGAAGGTCCGATCGGTTTTCCAGAAGTTCTTTCCTGGCAGCATGATTCCATCCGAGCGTTGGATGCCAATCAATTCGTATGATGCAGGTGTCGGATCTGCCAAGCTCAAATAGGTCCATCCCTCCGTCATGGTTGCGGTAACTGCGACCTGCAAATTCTCGGGTGTCGGTGTGCCAATGACGATAGCGTCGGAACCGAGCCCGACCTCCATGATCGCTCCGTTGGAAAGGTAGAGCGTATCCGGGAGCCCCGACGGGTCGGGCGAATCGTTGACGAGAAAATCAGGGCGAGCATCCCCGCCGTCGACCGGGCTCGCATCAACGGTTCGAATCAACTCATGGATATGGACACTCTCCAACAAGCGGAAGCGATCGTCCTCGAAGGGTGCAAGCGATTTAAACCGAGTGTCGTAGTTCGTGAAGCTTCCTTGCAACGAGGAATCCACTAACCATTCCGCGATCCCGATTCCTCCAGCTGCGATTTTCCCAAAGTTTGCCTTAACGGACGGTTGCAACTCTTTGCCGTTTACCTTAGTGCCGATGATTTGAAAGTCGATCGGTAGTCCATTCTCATTTTCAACGACTCGCGGGGATGCCGTCTCGAAGCGTAGGTCTCTCGCCTCCCCAACTCCGTTGTTGCGAACCATAACCGCTAGGGTGAAGGGCTCGCTCGGTTCGACAACGTCGGTTTGCGGGTTGTCACCGATAACATCCCGCTGAAGAAAGTAATGATAGTCGAGTGAATCTAGGGGCTGGACGCTGAAAAGTGCAGTCTCCAGCTCCGATTCAATGTCTTGGCCGTCGATGAGATAGCGCACGCTGCCACCCACAAAGTAGCTAGTCGCCGCAGTGGGAGCAGCTTCCCGCGATGGAAGAAGGCGAAACATTATGTCGGAAGTCGCGAGGGGTGCAATCATGCGAGAAGCTGGTGCTCCCGGAGCCGGGATTGGGATAATTCCAAATAAGCTGGTGACGTCGTTACCTTGTTCGTCCGTCACGATTAGGTCTATCTCGACCTGTTCAAGCGAATGATCTGGCGAGCCATTGGTGAACTTAAAGGTGGGCCACAATTCCTGACGAGCCAAGTAGCCCCCCTGGGTAACTTCAAGCCGGACCTCTCCGAAAGTGCCACCGTTGGTGAATTGACTAGGGTGTTCTACAGAGATTTTCCAAACACGCACCTCCGGAAGATAAATGTCAGAGACCGACAGAGTGAGCAAAGCGGTTGTCAAACCAGTTGCCATGGCGGTGATCTCGATCGACTCCATTCCGTCGGCCACTCCATCCGCCAGCGTCGAAAAAGGAATCGCTATCGAAGTAGAGCCAGCCGGAATCGTCACCGATGCTGGCAGCGGTAACTTGTCGGGATTGCTAGAAGCGAGGGTTACCACGAGAGGTTCATCGGTCGTGGGAAAGAGGCGACTTAGAGTGATGGTTCCGGCATGGGATCTCTCTTCAAAGAAGGCCGTTCGATCCACCGACAGGGTGAGAGCACCTTCGCCAAAGGAGTGAGCCGAATTACTACGGAAGAAGTTGTTTTCATCACTTTCGCCAATCTGTTGGTCGGTGTCGACCTCGATCCAGAAATAGACTTCGTCGCTAGAGTAGTCCATTGGCAAGGCGATTCGCTCCGACCGAAAGATCGGCGAGGCCGTCGGAGAGAGGTTTTCTGTGTAGGTAAACGAGCCGAGAAGAAGTCGATCGGTCCCCAAGGAGGGACTGGAAACATAGATCTTCTCAGTCCATGGTCCACTGGCTAGCTCCTTCCCGGTATTGTCGATCTGCCAGCTCAGGTCGAATGGAGCCCCTAATACGAGTTCTCCCGAAGGAGTGATTTCTTGTGCGATCAAATCGGGGAGGGAGATTCTGAAGTGATGTTCGTAAGCATCGTCAAGCGACTCTCCTAAGACGCCATTCTGATTCTGATCCATCGCGTGCCCCGTTAGGTTCGCGACGGTTGGAGAGAATCGGATCGTATAGTCACCGTTGGTCGATTGTGTTGGGAAGTGAATTCGAAAGAGGTGATCGTAGAGAGGCTCTACCGACTCGATCGGAATCGCTCCATTGGGGCCCAGCAACGAAATGGTATCGGAGTTTAAGGTCGTCGGATCGACGCCGGAGTCAAAGGCTACTTCGATGGCATCCAACGGCTTTCGCACCAAGCTACCCGGTTGGATATCGATAATTCTCGGTCCATACAACTCGAGTTCTAGAGCGAATTGGTAGTCCGAAACACGATCCAAGGACTCTTCAACCGTTAACGTGTAGGTACCGCTGGTAGTGGTTAAATAAGGATGACGAAGAATGTAGTCCCTCGTACTCGAAGTTACCTCGTGATTGATGAGGACACTCCCGTCGGGGGCGACAAGACGGAAGATCTTCCCTGGATGAGAAGTCGTATCGAATAAACGCAATCGGAGTCCTACCCCCGCAGGGGCATCGAATTCCCAAACCTCTTTCGCGCCTGGGGATGAGATCTGGCCTGTAATCTTTTGCTGGAATGTCCCAGCATAAGTTGCGACCGGCGCAGGCGTTATAACGGCATCGTACGTCGGGGCTTTTCCTGGCGTCGTGGCTCTTCTTGGCTCTGAGTAGACATCAAAGACATAAGGGCCCGTCGTTTTGAGGTTGAAAACCCCGAAACCTCTGTAAATTGGATCCGACGAAGTTGCTTTTCGACGAGCTATCAATTCTCCGGTCGGATCATAAATGCGAAATAAGACGCTTCCACCCGTAACTCGATTGACATCGAAATAGACCCTTTGATTCTCTACCGTATTCTGATACACGAAAGTGTCAAACAGCTCGTAATATTCGATCGGAGAGTCTTGCCACAGAGAAACCATTTGGGGACCGTACTTGGGAACAAGCTCGTTCCCTGTCTCTCCCACCTCTGTGATCGCGTCAAAGGTTCCGGTTATCTCTTCCGAAGTGACTGCAGGATAGTCTGGGTACGTATCGTATTCACTGACGTACCCTCGAATTAACTCGAGAGTACCGCTGAGAGATGCCTTTCCCTCGACCCGAAGGTAGGTGAACCCAGACTTCATAACCAACCCAAGTTTCCCCGAGGGAGATTGGGTGTAATTCCCGAAGATCGTAGGAACACCAGAGTCACTTCCCACGATGCCGCTGGAGTTGTGGACATTTCCGAAAAGCTTGCCACGCGTTCTAAGGGTAGAGCCTGCCTCTAGGTAGACCGTACCCACTCGGATCGAGCTCTCCCCATCCATCTCCACTTGGATTCTGTGAAGCACAGTTCTGTTGCCAAGATGGATGGTACCACGTAGGTATGTAGTGATCTGCGAGTTGCCATCCCAGGTGCGATGCGAGACGTTATCCAACTCTGCATTGCGGTCTTCGAATACTTCTAGTAGTGGGATGTCGATAAAGCTGCCATCACCACGGGAAATAATAGTTACTTTTCTACTTTGAAGATCCCCTCCCTCGGCATCTAAAATCGACGTGAGCTTGGGCAAAAAAATCTCCCCTCCGTAGTACGCATCAATGTCCAAGTGCTGACGAGCCGCAGGGCTTGTGGAGATACTTTGAAGATTCCCCAAAATGATCTTGGAAGAGTGCCCATGTGCTTTGAAGATGTTTTTCATCCCTCCAATATTCGTATAACTCTTTGCTGCTGGGAAGGAAATCAACCCGTCCACTACGATGAGGCTAGAAGCATCGAAGTTGGTCAACCGAACGGCGGTAACGCTTCCTCCTTGTACCGATAAAGTGGATTCCGGCATGTTGGTTAAGTAGGAAAACACAAAGTCGCGTCCGCTCAAGTTCAACGTACTTTGCACGAGGTCGGTGATTTGGCTAATGGGAAGAATGCCTGAGCCGTCCATGGTGAAATCGACGCCAGAAATTCTTTGGAGAAGCGGAGCGTGGATAGAACCACTTTCGATGGCGATAAGCGCCGACGGACCGTTCCAATCTTCTCCCTTTAGCGTGACGGGATTCGTGCCCCGAACCGTCTCCCTATCTCGATCCTCAAATGATCGCAACAGAGGAAGGTCGATTAAACTCCCCTCCCCCCTAGAAGCGATCCTCACTCGCTTGGCTCGAAACTCTCCCTCTTCCGAGTCTAGAATCGAAGTGAGTTTTGGAAGAAAAATCTCGCCACCAGCGATGGCTTCCACATTCAGGTCTTGAAAGGCCGCTTCGCTTGTGGTGATACTCTGTAGGTTCGCAAGGATAATTGTTGCGGGGCTACCGGTCGCTCGAAAAGCACTTCGCGTTCCAGAAGAAATCGTGTAGCTTGTGGCCTCCGGTACGGAGATGGAGCCGTCGCTAACCAGGAGGCTTGCTCCATCGATATTGGTCACGCGATTGGCCGTAAAGTTCCCTCCGGTTATCGACACTGAGGTCTGAAACAAACTTGTCAAGTTGGTGAAATCAAAGTCACCTCCACTTAGAGTCAGGACGCTCCGATCCAAATTCGTAAGCTTACTAAAGGGGAAAACTCCGGTAGTATCGAGAGTGATTTGAATCCCATCTATGCTCGTCAGGAGGGGAATGTGAACGGTTCCGTTTTCGATGGCCGTGATCGCCGAATGACCGTCGAAGGGAACTCTCTGATAGTTAAACGTTTTGATGTCGCGATCTTCGAATCTTTCCAAGACGGGGAGGTCGATTAAGCTTCCCGTCCCTCTGGAGATCAACTTTATCCGCCGCGCTTCCAGATCCCCCTCCTCTTCATCGAGAATCGATGTCAGCTTGGGAAAGAGAACCTTCCCTCCATCGATTGCTTCGATGTCCATGAGTTGATATCGCTCTGCATTGTTGGAAATCGTCTCTAAATTCGGAAAATGGATTGTCGCGGAACTCCCTTTCGCTTGGATGACACTGACACTATTGATGATCGAGTAACCAGTAAGTGCCGATAGGGTGACGGAACCATTCTCGACCTCAAGGTTCGAGCTATCGAAGTGAGTCAGGGTATTGGCCGTAAAGTTCCCTCCACGCATCGACACCTTTCCGAACGTCATACTTGCGAGGGCCGAAAATGCGTAGTCACGACCACTCAAGTTCAACCAGCTATGGGTAAGGTCAGTGATCTGATGAGTGGGGAAAACTCCCGTACTATCAAGATAGACCTGGGTTCCTGTGATCTTCGTGAGAAGGGGCGCATGAATAGTTCCACTCTCGGCGGCGGTGATCGCCGAGTAATTGCCCGAAAGCCATCCCAAATCCTGATCTTCGAACGATTGCAGGAGCGGGAATTCGATTCGACTCCCACTCCCTGTAGACCTCATCGCTACCCATCGTTTCTCCGTCCTTTGAGCTTCGGTTTCCAGGATTGATATAACCTTTGGGAAAGTTATCGTCCCCCCGTCGAGTGCCTCAATGCCGATCGCCTCATCGTCATAGGTCCAATGGGGATAAATATAAGAACTTGTTGCGATACTCTGCAGATTCGCAAGGTGAATCCTCCCGGTGCCACCCGTTGCGCGTATGATGCTCTGCGTCTCCGGAACGCTCGCGTATTTCCTTGCTGTCGGTATGGTAATAGTCCCCCCGTTGGCCAAGAGGCTCGCCCCATCGATATTCGATAGGGTATTGGCTGTAAAGCTTCCTTCATTCACCGAGACCGTAGACTGATAGATGCTCGCGAGAGAGGTGAAGACCAGATTGCGTCCACTCAAGTGCAATCCTCCTTGCGTCAGAACGGTGATCTGTTGGAAGGGTAGGAACCCCGTCCTATCCATGGTGACTCGGGTCCCCGAGATCCTTGTAAGGATTGGCGTTTGAATGACACCACCTTCGATGGCGGTGATTTCTGATGTCCCCTCCCGGATCAAGGTCCCTGCAAGTGTCGACTTTGCTTTTGGTTCGCGATCCTCGAACGATTGCAACTTGGGGAGGTTGATAAAGCTCCCACTCCCCTTGGATGTCATCTTGATTCTCCTTCCCAGGAGATCCCCGCTTGCGGCGTCGGAGAACGATGTCACATTGGGGAAGAGTATCTTGCCACCACCAACCGCCTCGATACCGAGCTCCTGATTGGCAAACTCGCTTGTAGTAATACGTAGTAAATTCGGAAGGTTGATCGTTGCGGAGCTACCTGTTGCCCGAATGATACTCTCCACCCCTTCGAGGCTCTTGTAATTCATTACTTCGGGTAATGAAATAGTGCCATTTTCAACCAGAAAACTCGATCCGTCGATATTGCTGGAGCTTGATAGGACGGTTCCTCCGTGCAGCCACAGATCGGACTGCGTCATGTTCACAAGGGAGGTGAAAGCAAAATCACGTCCACCTAAAATCAGCGTGCTCCGGGTCAGATCCGTGATTTGATCGACAGGAAATGTTCCCGTGCCATCTATGGTGATTTGAGTGCCGGAAATGTTGGTGAGAAGAGGAGCTCGAATGGTACCCTCTTCGACAGCCGTGATGGTCGAGGTTCCCTCCCATATGCTGTTATCTCTCCTTTCTCGATCTTCAAAGGTTTGTAAGAGAGGAAGGTCGATCAAGCTCCCCGCCCCTTTAGCTGTCACGCCAATCTTCCGCCCCCAAAGTCTCTCTGCTTCGGAATCTAGAATCGAAGTAAGCTGCGGAAAGAAAACCTGTCCCCCATCGATAGCTTCTATATCGAGGTAACCAGCTGAGCTATTCGGGGGAGTGAGGATGCTCTGCAGGTCCGGGAGGCTGATCGTTCCAGTGCTTCCCGTCGCTCGGATGGTAACTCTGGCGGTGGTATACGATGTTAAACCTGCTAAGGAAATGCTTCCCCCGGACGCGATCAGATTTGGATTTCCGATGGCGTTCGTCTGTAGTGCTACGAAAGATACGCCAGCGCCAATCACGGAGAGGGTTGGGGAACGCGTGGTGAAACTTCCTGAGACATGGATCGAGCCGCTCGATACCTCCAACGATTCCCAAAGGGTTAAATTTCGAAGGTTCAGAGGTTGTTCTTGATCATAAATAATCGGTAGAGTTCTTTGGAGCTCATCGATGTAAACATCATCACCTTGAGCGGGAAGTTGGTTTCTAGTCCAATTGAGAGGATTGCTCCAAAGGGAATCTCCTCCCAATCCACTCCAAGAAATCGAAGCCAAAAGCTCTCTTGCTTCGAGCGACTCGACGACAAGCGTTCGTCGAAAACGTTTCCTCCTTGCTCGCCGATCCTTCTCCCCCTCTTTGGGGGGAGAGGTGCGAAACTTAGAGACGAGAGCTCTCAAAGAACGTCGCATGGAGAGGGGCTTTCGAAGATGGAGAGGATGGAACGCCTATTGGCGAAGACCTCCAGTGTACGAGAGTCGGTTGACTGATTCAACCACATGAACTGCCTGAAAACCGTAGGGTGTGTGAAGCGGTCGCGTATCCATGCCATTCAGGCCTGACCCCTTTGATCGGGCTTCAACTCTCGCTTCAACATTCAACCCCTAGCCCACGAATTCGGCACTTTCGGTATAGACCGTTTCACTGACCGTCCGATACATACCTTCGTAAAAACTTTGAGCTCGTGCGGACGGTTGTTTTGGTCGGCTTTGTTTTGGGAATCCCTATGTTTCGTACACGACTAATGCGAATTGTTCAATGCGCGTCAGTCCTGGCTGCGATCATTTTGGCGAGCCTTCCTCCTCAGCTACTGGTTTGCAAGCATTGCTTACTTCATGGTGTCGTTGGGTTGGCCTCCGGACACCCCTTGAGTGACCATGCCAACGAAGAGAGTGTTCCCGAGTCGACTTGTTCAGGGTGTCATGATGAGTGCGGGGAAGACAATCACTCTTCCAACCATGAATGCCCTTGCTGCATTGGCGCATTGACAAACGTACTGATGCAATCCCCTTCGTCGGTGCAAGCCGTAGACCTTGCGACGAACGCTCCTGTCTCGCTTCCCCAAGCCCATCAAGTCCTACCTCAGTATCTGGCCTATTCGTGTTTTATGAGGCCAAACCATCTGTCTTCTTTGCCCAAGGTACTGCGCATCTGATCCGAACTTAGCGCCATTCCTGCGCTAATTCTAATCCCGTTCGGAAATAGTAGGCGTCCAACTTGCTCACCGCTGGCTCGCCAACACAGATCTTTGTGCATATCTACTGAGGTACCCAATGAAATCCTACATCGCGCAATGGATTGCGTTATCCGTGGCCAGCGTGGCTGTTGGCTGCAGTGGCCTGAATCAACGCATTCATCAAACCACCAGTCCAATCGCGTCCCCTCAAAGTCTAGATACGAAGGAAGTATCCCTATCCAACAGCGAACCGGCAGCCCTTCAGTTGGTTAACGATGATCCAGTTTCCTCGTTGGAAAATTTCTCGGGCGGCGCAACGCTTGAAGAACTCCTTTCCCTTGCGTTTGTCAACAACCCCGCGATTAAAGAACTCGCGGCAACTACGCAAATCGCTGCTGGTTACCGTACGCAGGTTGGGCTCTATGCCAACCCCTTGTTAGGATATCAAGGACAACAGCTTGCTGATGCTGGGACCGATCAGCACATCGTTTTTATCCAACAGCAGATCATCACAGGCGATAAGCTAGCACTCAATCGTGCTGTTCTAAACGAAGCAGTTCGGGCTCAGCTTCAGGAACTCGAAGCACAAAAGCTCCGCGTCGCTACAGATATCAAGATCGCTTACTACGACTGCGTTCGTATCCAAAATCAGCTGCAGGCAATCGATCAGTTCCTAGTTCTCATGAGGCAAGGAGCGAGTGCTTCGGAAGATCGCTTGAAGGCCGGGGAATCGTCCAAGATCGACCTCTTACAGACTCGGTTGCAACTCAAGCAGCTTGAGCTGGATCGCAGGCAGTTAGCCGCCTCGCTCCACGCGCGGCTTCGAGAGATCGCTTCACTAGCAGGCAGTCCAAGTACGCAGATTCATAGCGTTGCCGGGGAGCTTCCAGAGGCTCCGCTGTTGCAAGACTGGAACTCCATAGAAGACGGGTTGGTCGCCGCGAGTCCGGAGTACTCTGCTGCTCAAGCTCGAATTCGACAAGCCAGTGCCGCCATCCGAAGACATCAAGTGCAACCTCTTCCCAACCTGGACCTTCAGTTCGGAGCGGGGGTCGATAATGGGACTGGCTCTGGCATGATGAACGTACAGATTGGAGCACCTATTCCTGTGTTCAACAAGAACCAGGGGAATATTGCTGCGGCGCAAGCGGAATACTGTCGTGCTTTGCAAGAGGCGCAGCGAATTGACAATGCGATCCGAGCTCGAATGGCTGTAGCGTCCGGAGAGTACTCTCGAGCTTCCGAAGCGGTATCCATGTACGTAGCGGAACTCCTGCCGACCGCTCAAGAAACCTTGGATTTGGCGGAGAAGGCTTACTACGCGGGGGAGCAAGACTTCATCCAACTATTGGTTACTCGTCGTACCTATTTCGATACAAACCTCGCCTATATCGCAGCCCGTGCCCAGCTTGCTAACGCCCAGGCGAGGATCGACGGCTACCTGCTGACCGGTGCCTTGGAATCGGTGATCAACAATAGTGGCGATGACTCTCTCAGAGGATTGACGCTCAGTCAGGAATAATGGCATAATGGCGATATCCTCTAGACTTGAGCTAGTTGCCAAGTCCTCGTTTTTGTAGAATTCAACAAAGCCTGTCCGGCAATTTAACTCCTCGATTGCTTGCATTGAAAAGCTGATTCTTCATGTTTTTTGTTCTCCGAATGCTGACTTTGGTTGCCTTTGCCGCCCACGCGGTGCTGGGGTGCTGCTTGTCGCATGGGAGTTGCATGCAGGATCATGCTTCCGCGAACGTATCGCACTGCAGTGAGCATCATTGTCATACTGGAGACGTTCACGATTCCAGTCACCATCACGACGATCAGCCTTTTACGGGCGATTCTGAGGATGGCCATTCTTGTCCAACCGATCCCCCTGGACATCCGAACCACTGCGATGACGCGAAGTGCGTTTTTGGAATCGCAACACATGGTCCCTATTCGACTATTTGGACACTGGGAGTGTTGGGATTCTGGGGAGGAGGAGGCGCACTCGGTTTTTTACCTAGCCAGCAGTGTTGCCTCAGAAGCACGCCGTCTGACAGCCCCCCGCCCACTCTCTGCAACCGAGCCGTACTTCAGGTATGGCTTATCTGATTAGCCTCAGCGCGCGCATTCTGCAACGTTAACTGCAATAGTAGCCTACCTCTCGACAGGTATGTTACCGCCGAAGAAGCAGGCACGTGTTTCTCCGCTTGGCCAGCCCATATCTATCGTCTCTCTATCGTCCTATAGATCGTTATGGGTTCTCCCAACTTCGATTTGTAGGTTTGCGATGAGCGTTGTGGCTGCGCTTCGGGATCGTGCACATTTTCGGTTGTTACCCGATGACCGCTTCAGGTTTGTATCTTCCTGATCGCGATCGGGAATTGCAACCTATCTATTGGATCACCCAACTGTTGAGCCCACTTATGAAGAAGTTTTCACACCAAGCGTTCGTCAGCGACCCCTGGACGAAGTGGATTCTTGGATTGTTGCTACTTGCCATCGCCTTCTTTACCTTTCCTAGATGGTGGCCATCTTTAAACGGGTGGATCGATAGGACGGTTGCACTGAGAAAAGAAGCATCGGGTAAAGCCGAGGAGACTAAAGCTCATGCCGAGGGTGGGCATGATCATGCACACGAAGGAGATGGGCACGACCATTCCCTGCATTCCGAAAGCTCCTCGCTCGAACTATCCGCGCAGTCCCTTAAAAACCTTGGACTGACTTCCGAATATCTGCGTCCCATCGCGCTGTCCGATTTCTACCGCTCGATAACCATTCCCGCGATCGTCGTCGCTAAAGCGGGACAAACCGATATCCAAATTTCGTCTCCGATGATCGGAATCGTTCAACGTGTCTACGCGGTGAGTGGAGAGGCGGTGGTACCCGGGGATCTTCTGTTTGATGTTCGGTTGACCTACGAAGACCTTGTCGACACGCAAACTCAATTGCTAAAGAACCTCGCTGACCGAGAGGTGGAGCAGCGCGAAGTTACACGTCTCGAAGAAGTTACCCGCTCTGGTGCAGTTGCAAGCAAACTATTGCTCGAACGTCAGTATGCCCTCCAAAAACTACAGAGCTCCATCGATGCGCAGCGGGCAGCGCTTAAACTGCATGGCATGAGTGAGGAACAGGTCGACACGATCATTCGCGAGAGGCGATTGCTTCGCGATTTGACAATCGTTGTGCCCCAGCTCGATAGTCGTTCGCACGACGATAACAATTTGCGACTCAGCGAGCATCGCTTTATCCCCACCGGTTATAGCCCCCAAAACCAACAATCCATACCAATCACAACGCCTAGACCTCTTATTGTAGAACGAATGGTTGTATCCAAAGGACAAGGAGTTCAGGCTGGCGAGATGCTATGCACTCTCTCCGACTACTCTTCCCTCTACATTGAAGGAAAAGCGTTCGAACAAGATGGAGCATCTATCTCAGAAGCGGTTGCGAACGGGTGGCCCATCGAAGCCATCATTCCAGGAGCCGGAGGACAAGAGGCGGTTACCGATCTGAAGCTGGTATTTGTAGCCAACTCCGTCGATCCGCAATCTCGAACACTATCCTTCTTTGTGAATCTCCCTAACCAGATCCTTCGAGACGAAACGTTACCAGAGAGGAAACGCTTCGTTACTTGGAAGTATCGAGTTGGCCAACGCCTTGAAGTCCGGGTTCCTGTCGAAGCGTGGGAAGGACAAATTGTTCTTCCTGTCGACGCAGCGGTGAAGGATGGAGCAGATTGGTTCGTGTTCCAGCAAAACGGAGATCATTTCGATCGCGTTTCCGTGCATGTGAAATATCGAGATCAGCGTTACGTCGTGATCGAGAACGATGGAGCGATCTACCCAGGTGACATCGTCGCCATGCGTTCAGCTCATCAAATGCAGATGGCTATTAAAAACAAGTCGGGGGCTGGAGTCGACCCCCACGCCGGCCATAACCATTAAGCTCAAGGGAATGCCAAATGCTGAACGAACTCATCCGATTTGCGCTACACCAGCGCCTGCTCGTTATCGCAGTCGCGATGGGACTGGTGGGTATGGGAGCGTGGCAGATCGCCCAAATGCCGATCGACGTTTTCCCAGACCTGAACCGTCCTCGCGTGGTCATCATGACCGAAGCACCGGGAATGGCGCCTGAGGAAGTCGAGACACTTATCACTTTCCCAATCGAAACAACGATCCACGGTGCCAACGGTGTCGAAGCAGTACGCAGCTCCTCAGGAGTTGGAATCTCGGCAATCTATGTCGAATTCGCCTACGGAACCGATGTCTATACGGACCGGCAGATCGTTGCCGAACGGATGCAACTGGTCCAAGACCAACTCCCACCAGGAATCCAACCGCAGCTAGCCCCCGTCTCCTCCATCATGGGGCAAATTTTGATGCTCGGCATGTGGACCGAAAACCCAGCGGTCACACCGATGGAGCTGCGAACCGAAGCCGACTGGATTGTTCGCCAAAGGTTGCTGACGATTCCGGGAGTATCCCAAGTCTTTACGATGGGTGGTGAACGGAAGCAGTTTCAGGTACGAGTCAATCCTGACGCGATGACACGTTACGGTGTTACGCTCGAACAAATCGAATTGGCTGTCAGTAAGAGCAATGAAAACGGGACGGGTGGCTATCTCGACCAACAAGGTCCGAGCGAGTTTCTCGTGAGGAGTCTTGGGCGCATTCAGACGCTTGGGGATCTGAGGGACATTCCTATTACGATTCGGGAAGGGCGCCCCGTTCTTCTATCCCAGGTGGCCGATATTCGCGAAGGAGCGCAAGTCAAACGGGGAGACAGTTCGGCCTTTGTCCGAAAAAGTGAAGGGGACCCTTTGTTCACCGGAGGGCCTGCAGTCGTTCTTACCGTCAACAAGCAGCCTGGAGCCGATACTCGCGCTGTCACAAACAACATCCTAGCTGCATTGGAAGAGCTAAAACCCTCTCTTTCTCCTGGCGTTCGCATCGAATCAACCTATTCGCAGAAATCTTTCATCGATCGTGCCATCAAGAACGTTGAGGACGCGTTGCGGGATGGAGTGATCTTGGTCGTCATCGTCTTGTTCCTGTTCTTGATGAACCTACGTACGACCTTCATCACGCTAACCGCTATTCCGCTATCCCTTGTAATGACTGCGTTGATCTTCGCCATCTTTGGTCTCTCGATCAACACGATGACGCTGGGGGGAATCGCCGTTGCGATGGGGGAACTCGTGGACGATGCGATTGTTGATGTAGAGAACATTTTCCGAAGGTTAAAAGAGAATCGAGGGGCAAGCGATCCCCTTCATCCCCTTCTGGTGGTCTATCGAGCAAGCTCAGAAGTGCGTCGTTCGATCGTCTTCAGCACCATGATCGTCATTCTCGTCTTCATCCCACTTTTTGCGCTCGGCGGCATGGAGGGGAAGCTGTTCATGCCACTGGGAATTGCTTACGTCGTTTCCATTTTGGCTTCGTTGCTCGTATCTCTTACGGTAACTCCCGTGTTGTCCTATTGGTTGCTTGGGAACCTACCAGTCAAAGGGCATGAACGGGATGGATTCGTCTTGCGCGGTGTCAAATGGATCGGAGAACGAGTAATTCGTTTCAGTCTCGCTTTTCCGTGGCTCAATCTAGGTGTTACTGTCGCACTCGTCGTTTTGGCCGGCCTCTTTCTGTCGCGACTCGAGCGGGATTTCTTACCACCGTTCAACGAAGGAACGGTACAGCTCAACGTCGTCTTACCTCCGGGAACGTCCCTTACTGCATCCGATGAAATCAACCGTACCGTCGAATCAGCCTTGATGGAAATCCAGGACGTGCAGAGATTCGTACGGCGCACGGGCCGTGCGGAGCTGGATGAACATGCGGAAGGAGTCAATATGAGCGAGTACCTCATTGAACTCACGCCATCCTCATCGAGGTCGCGAGAAGAGCAGTTGCAAATCATTCGGAGCTCGATGGACGAAATCCCTGGTATCGTCACGGCAACTGAACAACCGATTGCGCATTTGATCTCGCACATGCTCTCCGGTGTGAAAGCTCAGGTGGGAGTAAAACTCTACGGTGACGATCTGGATCTCCTTCGTCAGAAGGCTGAACAAATCAAGGCGGAGATGGCCATCGTCCCTGGAGTAACCGATCTGATGGTGGAGCCTCAGGTCGTCATCCCGCAACTGCGAATTGAAATGGATCGAGGGCAGCTAAAGCAGCTTGGCCTTCAGATCAATGATGTGAATCGATACGTAGAGACATCCATGAATGGAACGGTTGTCTCGGAAGTTCTTGATGGGATGCGAACCTTCGATCTTACCGTACGGATGGAGGAGGATTTTCGGGAGAATATCGCTGCATTTCAGCGTCTGCCGATTCCATTGCCCGAGGGTGGTACCGTACCGCTTGGCAGCGTCGCTCGCATCTACGAATCAGGCGGTCCAAACACGGTCAATCGCGAGAACGTCCGCCGGCGTGTCGTGGTGCAGTGCAATGTGGCTGACCGAGGAGTCGTTGACGTGGTTGAGGAGATCAAAAAGGCGATCGCGCCGATCGTAGAATCACTGCCACCAGGATACTATCCGACCTACGAGGGGCAGTTTCAAAGTCAACAATCGGCGAGCCGAGTTATCGGGATCCTGTTCAGCGTTTCATTGCTTGGAGTGTTCCTAGTTCTCTACACGCTCTTCCGAACGACGAACTTGGCCTTGCAAGTGATGGCCGCGTTGCCAATGGCCTTTATCGGATCAGTCGCGGCCCTCGTTCTTACCGGTCAGACCGTTACGATCGCGTCCATGGTGGGTTTTATTTCACTGGCAGGTATTGCTTCGCGCAATGGGGTGCTGTTGCTGCAACATTACATCCATCTGGTGGAATTCGAAGGTGAGAGCTTTACGAAGGAAATGATTGTTCGCGCTGGCTTGGAGCGTTTAGCTCCCGTACTCATGACTGCCTTGACCGCAGGGATAGCGCTCATCCCACTCGTACTTGCCTCTGGTGAGCCAGGAAAGGAGATTCTTTACCCGGTGGCAACCGTCATTCTCGGAGGCGTCGTGAGTTCGACGATGCTCGACTTCTTTGTTCACCCTGCTCTGTTTTGGCTCTTTGGTATTCGATCTGCCGAACGAGCCGTTAAAGCCGCCCAAACCCGAATCGAACTGACCGACGAGGTCTTTGGATGAATTGTCTAGTTGAATTCCTTAACAATACTCCCAATCAATCGTCTTGGATTGGAAGTGCCACTTTTTTATGGAGAAAATAAAATGAAGCGTTTGTTTTTTGTTTGCACAATCGTTTTTGGTTCCGTCATCCCGCTTGCATCAGGATGCGGTAGCGGTGATAACACTACGCGATCAGGGGGCTCCGATAAAAACCTGGTTATGGACGCTCCTCACCCTGCGACTGTCGAGTCTCATGCACATCCATCAGAGGGGCCACACCACGGAACGCTCATCGAACTTGGCAATGAGGCGTACCACGCTGAGCTTGTGCATGATGACACTTCTGTAACCGTTTATGTCCTCGATGCCAGTGCTTCGAAAACGACGCCAATTGATGCGGTAGAGGTCTCCATCAATCTAGTTCACGATGGAAAACCACTTCAATTTAAGCTTGCGGCCGCCCCCGAATCGAATGATCCTCCAGGTAAATCCTCCCGGTTTTCTATCCAAAGCGCTGAGCTGATTGAGGAGCTAGAGCATGCCCATAGCACACCGAAGCTCAGTGTCATGATCGAAGGCAAGTCCTATCGTGGTGAGATTCATCATGATCATCATGGGCACGACCACGATCACTAGGGTCAGTTAATCTGGAGAAGTGTTACGAGCCTTCGGGTTGCAAAGATTGCTACTACGTAGTATCCGAACAACTCGACCTGCGACGCTACGTATCGTGAAAACGGGAGGAACCATGGAAAAGCTAAAAATCGAGTATCGCTTGCTTTTTGGTGAGGCTGTTGACTCGCCTGAAGGGGGTGTCCGAGTCGAGTTCGACCGCCAGAAAACCGGCAAATCGGCAATTCTGCAATCGCTTGGTCATTGGGTTGAAGTCGAGCGTTCCACACCTTCTATCAGCAGAGAATCTCACTCCGAAGAAGGTCATGGCCACCGACACAAAGGACAACACGATCAAGACGCGCATGCTCATCATGGAGCATTGGGAGCAAGGACAGAACTAGTCTTCTCCTTGCTATGTGGCTTGGCGTTGTTGGTAGGGTGGCTTTTTGAAGTCTATTTCAAACTCCCCGGTTGGGTCTCAGTTGCATGTTACGTTGTCGCCTACTTTTTGGGAGGTTACTTCACGGTTTGGGAAGCGATTGAAAAGCTTTATTCCAGAAAGTTCGAAATCGATTTTCTCATGATCATCGCAGCGATAGGAGGTGCTTTCCTAGGAGCTTGGGCAGAAGGAGCACTCCTGCTATTCCTATTTAGCTTGGGGCATTCCTTAGAAGGCTATGCGTTAGGGCGTGCGAAACAGGCGATTGGTGCACTGGCAAAGCTCGCTCCCTCCACGGCGAGAGTAGAGCGAGAAGGCGTTGTCGAAGAAATCCCTGTTGAGGACGTGCATGTCGGTGAAATCTTGATTGTGAGGCCCGATGAACGGATTCCGAGCGATGGTTTTGTCATTTCAGGAGAGTCTTCCGTTGATCAGTCCGCTGTCACGGGCGAGAGCATCCCCGTAGACAAAATCCCTGTCGCAGATCCCGAGCTTGCTGCGAGGACCGATCAGCTTTCACAGGAACATCGGCTCTACGCAGGAACCATCAATCAGTCCGGGCTGCTCAAGATGCTCGTGACCAAGAGCTCCGCTGACAACACTCTTTCGCGAGTGATTCAGCTCGTGAGCGAAGCAGAAACGCGAGTTTCTCCAACTCAGCAGTTTACGAAAAAGTTTGAAAAGTACTTTGTTCCATCCGTTTTGATCGGGGTTGTTCTCCTTCTCTTTGCGCCGCTAGCAACGGGGGAATCTTTTAATGAATCATTTTACCGGGCGATGGCCGTCTTAGTAGCCTCTAGTCCATGTGCGCTGGCAATCTCGACTCCTAGCGCCGTCTTGAGCGGCATCGCGCGAGGTGCTCGCAGCGGAGTTCTTATCAAAGGAGGGGGGCCACTGGAGAAGCTTGGTAGTATTGACGCCATCGCCTTCGACAAAACGGGAACGCTTACAGTGGGGCATCCTAAACTGACCGACGTTCAACCGGCGGAGTCGGTGAGTGAAGAAGAACTTCTCAGAAATGCAATTACTGTTGAACTGCTTAGCAACCACCCCCTGGCCAAAGCAGTCGTGCGCGATGGCGGAGATCGTATATCGCAGGAAATCTCGCAAACCCCGCTGTCGACTGCTTCGGAACTGAGAAGTATTACCGGTCAAGGCATCCAAGCCAATGTGGAGGGGGAGTTGGTACAAATCGGCAAGGAGGGGCTCTTCGTCAACGGCGCTCAAAGAAGTCTACCGGAATCCGTAGGCTCTATCGTGCGAAAGCTCAAAGAACAAGGCCGAAGCACGATGATTGTGCGACGGGGGGAACGATATCTTGGAGTCTTAGGGTTGATGGACACACCGCGAGAGTCTTCGAAGCGTGCAATCGCGAACCTGAAAGAACTAGGGATTCGTAGGATGATCATGATCAGTGGCGACAACCAAGAAGTCGCAACTGCCATCTCCCACGAGGTTGGGTTAACCGAAGCGCTCGGGGACCTGATGCCCGAGGACAAGGTTCACGCTGTGAAACGACTTGAAACGGAGGGTGGTGTGGCGATGGTGGGGGACGGTGTCAACGATGCCCCTGCAATGGCTGCCGCTTCTGTCGGCATTGCGATGGGAGCCGCAGGAAGCGACGTAGCCCTGGAAACCGCTGACGTAGCGTTGATGGCCGACAACTTAGACCATCTACCATTGGCAGTCGGTTTGAGTCGAGCTACGCGACGCATCATTCGGCAGAACCTGTGGATCAGCTTAGGAATGGTCGTTTTCCTTGTACCGGCTACCATCTTGGGACTTAGCATAGGCCCCGCCGTTGCATTTCACGAAGGGAGTACGCTCGTCGTTGTATTCAATGCTCTGCGATTGCTCGCGTACCGGGACACATCTTCTGGATCCAACCACCGCAGTTGAAGGCATCAAGGTAGTCACTACGTACTGCACATGAATCCTGAGGGACTGCTGAACGAGGAGAATCGCAAGTGACATGAGGCGAACTGGACCTATGAGTTCGCATATGGCCTGGGAGCCGTGATCGTTTTGTACGGCCTCCTCCTCTGTCTGCATCCTTGGTTCCCGCTAGCGGCAGCAGTCGGTAGTTTCCTCGTGTTCATCATGGCATTTGTCACCCTTTCGTTTTTGATCACAACCCCCGAATGCTGGGTGCCCGACCAAGGTGACGCCTTTGCGTGAGTTCTTGATCTGGATCAGGGGTTGCGGTTACGTTGGAAAATACTACTGAGATTTTTCTGGCTCCGAATGAATATCACTAGCTTGAGGTTACAATTTTGGTCAGTGATTTGCGGTCAGAAATTAAAGACACCCAGACAAGAATTGTTTCGTTCCCCTGTTTTCGTAAGGAACCGTCACCGATGCCCTGTTTTGCTTTTCGGATACTTGTTGCATTTGCGCTGATCGTTAGCGTAGCAAGTGGCATGGTTCCATCCACCCATGCTCAAATCAATTCCGCTCAAACCCCGGCGGCGACAGTCGTTGAGGTTCCCGCCGGTGCCGTTGTCGAGGTCGTCGATGCGATTGTTGAGGAAATCGCATCGGTCGAGGAGTCGTTGACGACTGCTTTCAATGCAGGGAACGTCGACCGTGTGGTGGATGCATTTCTGTCTGAAGGTGAACTGATCGACGAGTTCGGAGTTTTGTATCGGGGGCATGCAGAATTGCGGGAACTGTTCTCGAAGTACTTCGAGGAGTTTCCCGGAGCCAAGCTTTCACTGCAAATCGACTCGATCCGCAAGATTGGAGATCACATCGCGGTCGAAGAGGGGACACGCTTCACCGTCGCTGGCGAATCAGCGTTCGCTCAGGTCCGCTATATCGCAACGTTGGCCAAGCAAGACGGAAAATGGAAGCTGGCATCGATTCGGGAGTTCTCGGATCACCCCGCCCCTTCCTCTGGTGAGCGTCTGCAAGCGTTAGCTTGGCTAGTGGGAGATTGGGTCAGCGAAAGCTCCGACTTGGCGGTGCGGATTTCCTATCGCTGGGATGAGGACAAGAACTTTCTGATCGGTAAGTTCCTTGCGACGCAAGAGGGGAAGGTCGTTTTGAAGACCGAGCAGCGCATCGGTTGGGACCCGCTGGCTGGCAAGGTGCGATCTTGGCTTTTTGATTCCGATGGCGGCTTTGGCAAAGGGGTCTGGACTCCCACTGAAGAGGGTTGGTTGATCAAATCGGAATCGACCGATCCGAGTGGAGCGATCGGGTTCGCCACCGTTGTCTATCGTCAGCTTGATGACAACCGCTATCGAATGATCGGTACCGACCGTCTTATCGATGATGAACTCGCCGAAGACTTTGACGTCACGGTCACGCGAGCTCCCCCTAAACCTACGCAGTCTGGCCAAGGGGCCGAGAAGTAAACGCGGAGAAGTACTATGAATATTCGCAAGAATCTGATAGCTCGATCGATTTTAGGATGCACTGCGTTTTGCATCGGAGCCATGGCTGCCCAAACCTCCATGGCGCAGCGGCTTGATCGCCGCGGTCCCCCAGCGCAGGTCAGTGGCGGAGGTGGCTTTGCTCGCCCCAGTGTCGGCACCGGTGCAAGGCCAAGTTTAGGGGGTGTCAACAGACCGAGCGGAGGACTACCCAGCGGTGGAGGATTCGGGCAACGCCCTGCCACGCCAGCGATGCATCCCGCTCAACCGACGACGCGCCCCGGGCTGCCGTCTTCGCGCCCTGCTCCGGGTTCGCTCCCTTCGCTGGGGGGAGTTACAAGGCCCCAAGTGCCGAATATCAAACAGCCAGCTCCGTCGCGCCCCGCACCGGGTGTCCAACGCCCCCCGTCTACCCCTCGCCCTGAAACTCCTAGTCTTGGCTCGCGCCCATCTTTTCAAGTCCCTGGGGTAGTCCGACCGACCACGCGACCGACACCCACCAATCCCGGTATCCGCCCCGGGCGCCCCGCGCCCACAACTCGCCCTGCGCCCACAACTCGTCCCGCGCCCACAACTCGCCCCGCGCCCACAACTCGCCCCGCGCCCACAACTCGTCCAAAGCCACCAATCCGCCCGGGAACTCCTAACTGGCCGGAACGACCTTCGATCGGCGGCATTCGCCCTCCCGGTCCGCATTATCCTTGGCATTCCCATCGACCAGAGTATCCAAATCATCCTTGGCATTCCCATCGGCCTGGAGGAAATTGGGGTTGGGGTAGTGCACCTGGTTGGAACCACAACTGGAACCGCCCACCATGGTACAGCGGCCATTGGAACGTACACTGGGGAACTACTTGGTACCGCCCCGTGCCGAGCTATTATGTCCAGTGGGGATTGGGGGCTTGGACACCGTATGTAACGTATGTGAATCCGTACTACGTTCCCTCGTCGACGACAATCTACAACTACTCTCAGCCGATTGCTATCCAGAACTTCACCGAAGCTGCGACACAATCCACTGTTCAGGCTCCGGCCGAGCAGGATGCGGAAAAGGCCGCTCGTGCGCTGTTCGACGAAGGAATGGAAGCGTTTCACGACAATCAATTTGTCGTCGCGATGAACAAGTTCGATACGGCAGTTAAGCGTCTGTCAGGAGACCCAGCATTGCATGAGATACGAGCCTTGACGTATTTCGCGCTAGGTAAGTACCAGGAGTCAGCAGCCGTACTCAATTCACTCCTCGCCGTGACTCCCGGAATGGATTGGACGACGATGAGTGGTCTGTATGGAGATGTCGAAGTCTACACGCAGCAACTTCGCAAACTGGAGTCCTATGTCGAATCGAACCCGAAAGATGCCTCCGCTGCATTTGTGCTGGCGTACCACTATCTCGTCACCGGTTTCCAAGAAGGGGCGACCGATCTGCTGGCGGAAGTGGTCAAGTTGCAACCTAAGGACATGACCGCCAACCAAATGTTGCGATCGTTGACGGAGGAGGATCCGGAGAACCTATCGGAATCGGATGAAACCACCGCGAACGTATCTATCACTCCGTCCAATGCCTCTCGAGCACCGGTCGATCTCGTCGGGAAATGGACCGCGCAAACGTCTGAAGTAACGATTTATCTAGAGGTGACCCAATCGTCTACGTTCAAATGGCGGGCGGTCCCCAAACCGATCGACGGCAAACCTGCTGGCGAACCGATGGAGTTGAGCGGTGAGGTACTCACCAGTCGCGACACATTGGTTTTAGACGGGGACGTGCTCGGCGTGATGAGCGGCAAAATCGAAGTCCTCGACCCAACTCAGTTTCGATTTATCGTTCCCGGAAGCCCCCCCAACGATCCAGGATTGGTATTCAAGAAGTAGAGTGTGCGAAGCGGTCGCCTATCCAATTCTAATTGGACCGGAGCTTATGAAACGTTCCTGTCTCAACAAACCTAGCGTTTCCAGGCGACCGCGCAACACATCATGACTCGTGGGCGAACCGGGTTTGGAGTGGTAGTGGCGCCGACTTCACACACCCTACAAGACTCACCCCTCAAGCCTGCTGTGACGCTATGGTTTCACGAACTCTGGGGTTTTCTTTTGAAAGAGATCTAGCCAAGCTTTTGAAACCGCACCAACGAAACTGGACTCGACTTGGGAGGGTTCGATTGATTGCCCCCAGTAGAAACCGATCCATCCGTCGGCGTGTTCACGGGAACGATCGAAGAACTCGCCCAAGTCGTCTAGAGAGCATTTCATAGGGAAGGTCTCTTCGATGATGACGAGCTTTCCTGGCTTTGCAAATTCACTCAGTATCTCGATCGCTTCGTCCAGCTTTCCCGTTTCGGGATATAAATGAACCGCCAGAAAATCGAGATCGTGATGAATCTTCTCTGGAACGAACCCCGATTTCAAACCCGGACGATCCAAACTCCAATCGACCAAACCAACGGTGATCAAGCGGCCAGGGTCCGCTTCACGAATGCCCTTCGTGAGCTGACCAATCCAAGCCTTTGCGATCTCCTCTCGTACTCGACCGTTGTTCGCTAGGTTGATGAACTGCACGTAATGCTTCCCCCCGAAAGCTCCTGCTAACCAATCCTCTCTCGGCGTGCTCCCTGCAGCTACGACCGGTTCGTTCATCAGGTTATAGCAGAAGACCGCGGGGGAACTCGCGCACTCTGTTGCAATTGCCTTCCAGAAGTTGGCCTGGGCCTCCCAACGCGCTTCCTCGCTCAACTTGTCATACCAGTCGGGGACATCTGCTTTGTGGTAGCAACAAAGACCCGTGACGTCCAAATAGAGCCCCGTTCGCTCGGCAAGCTTGAGAAGTTGTTGAAGTTGAGCCAACGATTCAGGATTCGACTCGGTGGGGGAACGCATGAACTTCCCAAACTGAAGATGGACTCGAACGACTGTCGCTTTCAATTGCTTCATCGTTTCAAACGCCTCTTCTACTTTGCTCCATTCCTTTTCCCAGTAATCTTCCAAGAGTCGACCTTCCCAGTCCCGATCGTAGTTGAACCCCCACGGAACAAACTTCTTCTTCGATTCTTGAAAGATGAAGCGATCCCCTTCCGAGGAAATGGCGATTCTTTCAAGCTTGGGGGGAGCCGCTACGAGAGGAGAAACGATGAGACATGCGAGTAGCGAGGTGAGAAGGAGATGAAGTATGGCAACGACTGGAGAGGAATGTGTTCTGGTCATAGTTTTTCCCAATGTAAAGGAACTGTTCTCGGTGGCTTGAAAGGGGCTAAAGGCAATTGTATGCTACCATGCTCATGCGACTTCCTAAAAGTTTTTTGAAACCAGAGTGTCGTCAGTCAATTCAGCCATTGGGCAGAACCAGGAAAGTAGATTCATGAGCAAGCATACCGTCAAAGGCAAAGTTGTCGTAATCGCCGGGGGAGCCAAAAACTTGGGCGGGTTGATTGCCCGCGATTTTGCTGAGTCAGGAGCTGCCGCCATAGCGATTCATTACAACAGCTCCGCAACGAAACCTGCAGCCGAAGAGACTGTCGCTGCGATTCGAGAAGCGGGAGCAAAGGGGATTGCGATCCAGGGAGATCTGACCCATATCGCAGAATGTCAAAGGCTCTTTGCGGAGGCCGTTGGACAATTTGGCCCTGTCGACATCGCTATCAACACAGTGGGGATGGTTCTGAAAAAGCCGATTGCCGAGACCACGGAAGAGGAATACGACCAGATGTTCGCCGTGAACACTAAGTCAGCTTACTTTTTTCTTCAGGAAGCTGCGAAAAACCTGAACGATGGAGGGAAAATTTGCACCATCGTTACCTCGCTTCTCGGAGCATTTACCGGCTTGTATTCGACTTACGCTGGCGCGAAGGCGGCAGTAGATCATTTTACACGTGCCGCAGCGAAAGAATTCGGCCCCCGTGGCATTTCTGTCACTGCCGTAGCCCCTGGCCCCATGGATACTCCGTTTTTCTATGGCCAAGAGACCGCGGACGCGGTCGCCTATCACAAATCTGCGTCGGCATTGGGAGGCCTGACGGACATTGAGGATATCGCGCCGCTCGTCAAGTTCCTGGTTACCGATGGTTGGTGGATTACTGGTCAAACCATCTTCGCCAACGGGGGTTACACGACTCGATAGTTGTCACTCGCCCACGCATCGGTTTGCGATGGGGTTTGAAGGCTATAGGAGCTGATTATATGCTTAGGCCATGGTATGGTTTCATTTGCCGCTCACCTTACAGTTCTAGTCTCCTCCCCTTCAGCTGAGAATATGAGGCGTATATCGTTGGACAATTTCCGTGACGGCGGTTGAGGGGATGTCGCGGACGGATTGGACGTGGCCTAGTTTCGTGGGGAGGATTAAGGTAAGAACGCCATGCTCGTTTTTTTTATCCGATTGCATCGCACCCAACATTCCCTCTAAAGAAATCGCCGACTCGCAAAAGGTTGGGAGATGGAGCACCTTGAAAAGTTTCGTCTGGCGTTGAAATTCTTCCTCGCTCCAAAGACCTCGCGAAACCGCAAGCCCCCCCGCCATCGTCATCCCGATGCTGATCGCTTCTCCATGCAGATAAGTTCCGTACGACGTGACTGCTTCGATAGCGTGCCCGAACGTATGCCCGTAGTTGAGAATCGCTCGAAGCCCGGTCGTCTCCCGTTCATCGTTGGCGACGACATACGCTTTCAGTTCACACGATCGTTCGATGAGGTGCTCGAGCGTGGCAGGATCGCGATCCAAGATTTTGGGAACGTTCTCTTCGATGGTCGCGAAGAACTCCGCATCCAAGATCACTCCATACTTCACGATCTCCGCCATACCACTTAAGTATTCTCGGTCCGGAAGCGTTCGCAAAATCGAAGTGTCGATAAGGACCCCATGAGGTTGCCAAAAAGCACCGACGATATTCTTCGACGAAGGAAGATTGATCCCGGTCTTTCCGCCGACGCTGCTATCGACCATCGCGAGAAGGGTCGTCGGAATCTGGACAAAGCGGACACCGCGCATGAAGGTCGACGCAGCAAACCCTGCGAGGTCTCCAACGACTCCTCCTCCCACGGCAAAGAGAGCTGTCTTTCGATCCGACTTCTCGCGGAGCATGGCGTTCCAGATCTCGGCAACTCCTTCGACGCATTTGCTCCCTTCACCACTGGCGACTTGAAAGGGACTGACCCGTACACCTAGCGATTCAAGCTGGCTGGCCAGTTGATTCGAAAGATCCTTTAAGTGCTCATCCCAAACGATGAAGGCATGGCGAAGGGAAGGGAGACGCTCGACGGCTTGTTGAAGATTTTGGTCCCATGCTTCGGTTCCGATCCAAATAGGGTAGCTTCGTTCGTGTAGTTCGACCTGAACAATCTTGGTCATCTTCAGTGGGATGGATGGGAGTAATGCTTATTGGTCGCGAGGACCACCTGGGAGCGGCTCAAGTAATCGTGCAGCGATTTACGGTCTTTGCGAGAAATGACGAACAGAGCATCCGCCAAGACAAAAGGCCCGACGACGCCGAGAGGCCAAAAACCGACCCCTTCGTAGAAAAGGGTAACGTAGATGGCCAACGGACCGATCCAGGAAACCGCATTGCGAAGGACTTCGCGCGTCACCAACTGCTGGGGACGGGGAGCCAACCCATTTTGATCGACGATCCGAAGCTGGAACAAATACCGTCCAAGGGATCGCCAACCATGATAGGTGATTATCAAATAGATCGCAGGAACGATCAACGAGATGAACGCGATGATCGGAACCATCCAAGTATACGACTTGAAGGCCTTATCGCTCATGAGCCAGATCGTGACCGCGAAGGGGGCCAAGCAGACGAGGAGGAGCAACTGATCGACGAAGTAGGCCATGACCCGCGGAGCCATTCCGGCGTCGGTGGTACTGACCGGCTCGATGGAGTGAAGGTCCTCCAGCAAATCTTCATAAGTCTCATAGCGATCGGCAGGATGCTTCGCCAGCAATCGGGTGATCAAGTATCCGAATTCGCGAGGGATGTCGTTCGGCCACGCCTGCGGAAAGTCGATCGTTGCGGTCAGGTGGGATTGCAATCGCTCGCGAACCGTGGAGCCTTGGAGGCGAAAGGGAGTCTGGCCGAAGACGAGTTCGAAGAGAGTGACCCCCAGCGCGTACATGTCCGACTGGATGCTATTCGGGTGATCGAGTAGTTCCGGCGCGAAGTAGGCCGGGGTTCCCGAAACGGTTTCGCTCCGTTGCCCTGTCCCTGGGTTGCTCGAAAGTCCGAAATCGGAAAGCTTGACGTTGTTGTCTGATGTGAGGAGCAAGTTCGCAGGTTTGATATCCCCGTGGATCACTCCAAATTGCGCCGCATGCTGAAGTGCGGAGGCAACTTGGATGCCGTAGCGAATCGCATCCGCATACGGGATCGTCTTATCGGTTCGAAGTCTCTCGGCAAGAGTCGGTCCGGCGAGGAGCTCCATCGCGAGGAAGGGTTCTTCCCCTTCCCGACCGACGTAATAGATCGTGACGACATTTGGGTGGTTGAGTCGGGCTTGAGCAACCGCTTCGCGCAACATCAACGCGATACGGGAGTCGACGCTCTTGTCGGCTTGCCGCATGACCTTGACCGCGACGTACCGTTGGAGGGATGTATCCAGGGCGCGGTAAACCGCACCCATTCCACCACTCCCCAGTTTCCGATCTAGTTGAAAGTGCCCGTAGGTACTGTTCAGCAGGTCTTCCGACGAAGAATCTCGCAGGTCGAAATGCGAGAGCTGCGGAACCTCTTCGTCGAGCCCTGTGATCGACACGGTTGCATTGAGAGCGGAGCGTAAGGCTTCCGGCCGAACAAACCGTTGGCATTCAGGACAAAGACCACCCAATTCCGGCGCGACGCTGAATTCCGTACCGCAAGCGCAGCGGTAGAGCAGGTTCGTGCTCCGCGTTGCTTGAGGGAGTGGATAGGTCGCTTCCGTAGAGTCCATCCCTCAAGTTTACTCGATCAACGTCCCTTCGCAGAGCGGCTGGGGGGCTAAGCGGCTTGATTCAAGGCAGAATCTTTTCCCTGGGAGCTCTGTTTGAGGCTCCTCTGCGATGCCGCACTGCGGCGCCAAAGCTCGTAAATCTCCACCAAAAGGCTCTTTTTCACCGTCTCTCGGAAGAGGTTATCGGCGGGAAGGCCAGCCATCAAGCGGCGGTGAGCTTTCCCTAGGTTGTGATAGGGGATGCTTGGGAAGAGGTGGTGGGTCGCGTGGTAACGGGTCCCTGTCGGCCCCCAAAGCTCTGTGATCCATGGGTTGGACGGGTAATCACAAGAGTCGAGCAACTGCTGTTCGAATGTTAGCTCGGAACCTTCCCCGGTCCAGCGGTGGGCACCTAGCGTTCGGACGTTGTTGAGGATGATCATCGAAAGGCTGACAGCGTAGGCGTAGAACCAAAATGGGTCGAGCCAAGTCTTCGCGATCAACGGTCCATGGAGAATGATATACCATGCAACGGCGAGGCATGCGAGTTCTTGCATTCGCATGATGCGGTAAACGCGGGTTCCTGCTTCAGGGCGAACATAGGTGATGTCCATGACCATCGTCGAAGCACGTGCGAAGGTCCATTTGCGAATTCCGGGAAAAACCCAAGCGATCGGAGTCAGGATCCCCCATCGAATCACCCCGACGAACGGAGTGACGAGGGTGGCTAGCATATAGAGGAGGATTGCACTCGGCGGTTGGTGACTCAAGTTCAGATATTCCCCATCCTCTTCAGTCCCATAGGACTTTCGGCGATGATGATCGATATGGGGATAATAGGTGAAGGATGGGATCATGAAGGGAATCCCGCATAGGATGTTCCAGACAACACGAAACGCCGTCCATCCTTCCTTGGGCAAATGGACGAGTTCATGGGTGAACATCGCAGCTCGCAAAAACAAAAGGACGTTCGCGACGAACAAACCACCCATCAGAGCCCAGGCCGCTGGGGAGCTCAAATCCAGCAATCGCCAAGCATTGGCATTGACGAAAAAGCAGGCGTGCCCCGCGAGGATGGTCAGGAGAAAGTCGGTCCAAAAGATCCAAGGAACCGGCCGGTGAAGGTCTTTGACGAGTTCCTTCGCCTGGCGGATGGAAAATTTCGGGCTTTCAAGAGATGTTAGTTCCATGTCCATGATCTATTGGTAATTCCCCGTAAGTGAGAAAAAACGTCGTAGTGATTATCGACCTTGAACTTAGTACAATCCTTTCAATGTCTAGTTTTCGCTAAGGCTTATCTATTTTAACTCTCGAGATCGAAAAACGAAGTGTTTGGTTCGTGCGGTCGATTTTAGTCCTCACCCAGCGTGTTCGTCCGATCGGGGCAAGCCCCCGTCGGACGCCCCTTTGGTGTCCTGGTACGCGCAGCGCTTTAGATTATCTGCTCCCCTCGCCCCGCTTCGGGGAGAGGGGTTGGGGGTGAGGGATAGAATCGCTAGAAACGTCAGCCAAGTTCTTCCCCCATAACGCAAAGAAACGATGAACACTTCTTACCCACTCCCATCCCCTGAAATCCTTTCGATCCTCCGAGAGGGGATTGCGATTCCTGCCCACCCGCTAGCCTTGACCGAAGAGAGACGCCTGGACGAACGGCGTCAGCGCGCTCTCTCCCGCTACTACCTCGCAGCCGGTGCCGGCGGACTGGCAGTCGGGGTGCATACGACCCAGTTCGCTATTCGCGAGCCCCAGCATGGACTTCTCCGGCTGGTCCTGGAATTGGCCCGCGATGTGGCTCGTGAAGCGAGGGCCAACGCCCCGGAGAGCCTTGAGACGGTGATGGTTGCCGGTGTTTGCGGCGAGACGGAACAGGCGGTCAACGAAGCGAAGTTGGCCACCTCGCTCGGCTACCACGCCGGGCTTCTATCGCTGGCGGCGCTCCCCCGAGCGAGTGATGATGAGTTGCTCGCGCATGCCGACCGCGTTGCGCGCGAGATCCCCTTGATCGGCTTCTATCTCCAACCGTCGGTCGGAGGACGAGTGCTGAGCCACGCCTTCTGGCGACGGTTCTGCGAGATCCCCAACGTGATCGCGATCAAGGTCGCTCCGTTCAATCGCTACCAGACGATCGACGTCGTGCGCGCCGTCGCCTCCAGCGGTCGGAAGGAAGAGATAGCGCTCTATACAGGAAACGACGATGCGATCGTCAACGACCTGCTGAGCGATTATTCGGTCCGACACGACGATCATATCACCACCCTGCGCTTCGTCGGTGGACTCTTGGGGCACTGGGCATGCTGGACCGAGGCTTCGACGCGGTTGATGCGGCGCATCGCGTCGGCCCGCCAAGCTGGATACCCGGCAGAGGAGACCGCCGAACTGCTAGCCATCGCGCACCGTGTCACCGACATGAACGCCGCCATCTTTGACGCAGCCAACCAATTCCGAGGCTGCATCGCCGGCATCCACGAAGTCCTCCGTCGCCAAGGGCTCCTAGCCGGCACCTGGTGCCTCGACCCCCACGAACAATTGAGCCCTGGTCAAGCGGAAGCCATCACCCGCGTCTGCCACGAACACGCCGACCTAACCGACGACGCATTCGTTCACGCCAACCTCGATCGCTGGCTCTCTTAGTAGGGTGTGTGAAGTGGTCGCGTTCCCAACGCAACCTCGGTTCGCACACCAAACTCCTTCTCCATCGCAACCACCAATGCCTAAAGAGCGACCACGTAACACACCGTGGTACTGCGACTCCCCAAGCCTCCTCTTTCCCAAAATCACTATTTTGGTTGCACCTTTCCGGTACGGCGGGTACAAAGAAAACGATCTGGTCTTTTCCAAAAACAATCGTT
>CAYMXM010000010.1:0-31042 GCA_964394065.1 uncultured Pirellula sp.
CAACCCGTGGCGTCAGCGAGGGCAGCGTCGCGAGTGCACGTAGCCCCTGTAATAAATATCTCAGGCGTCGGGCGGCACGTCCCTGAGGCACAAAGGGCGTGCTGTGAGAGCTTGGATGGATGTCTGGTTGCTAGCGCTGTCCCTCGCTTACGCCACGGGTTGTGATTTTCGGGACTGTTCTTAACACCTTTTGAAATAGAACAGGGAATCTATTGAGGAAGGAATCCCTCTCATTTCGTCCCCTTGGCGGCCTTCTTTGGCTTGGACTTCCATAGGCCGGTTATCTTCTCGAGGGTGGCGAGGTGGGCGAGGTTTTGTTGATAGGTTGTGCAGGCGAGCTCGTAGAGGCGGAAAGTCTTCGTACACACTAGGGAATACGGGCTTCCCTGCCTCAACGTTTCTGCTTTGCACTCGCAATGGCTCGCTGAGATCGTGCTTTCGATGTGACGACGACGCCCCTCGGCCATCGGCCACCGAGCTTGCGGCTGCGTAGGATCGTCAAGGAATGTCGCAAGCCGCTGGCAATCGGCACATTGACAAGTCAACTTGCTTTCTCGACGCCAATCGGCTGGCTTCGTCGGCTCTTGCCGAGTTTCTCCCTCAAGCTCTTGGACAATCCTTTGGATCCAAGCTTGAACTGCTTGACTACCGGTTATGACCTCAGGAGAACGGTCCGCCAACATGCTTATCGCGGGCATCTGCACCTTGTCGATGTTGTATTTCTTGTGAGGGAATAGCCAATTGAAAAACCTTTCTAAAAGCTTCTCGTTGCCAACGGCGACCAATCCTTGCGCGACATCTACCGTCAACGTTCCTCTCGCGGTCTCAGAAGTGTACGGTGAATAGTGATGTTCGGATTCAATCTTCTCCAATGCGTCCAACAATATCGGAGCCATCTCATTGCAGAGCTGTTTTCTCTCTGCGGGAATCTTCGGCAATGTTGCAAGCTGTCGGAAGAACGCACCGTTTCGTCCGAAATTCCCTGCGTTGGTTTGATTCGCCACCGATAGTATCGACTCCCGATACGATTCCCAACCCTCTTTCTCTAGCCACTGAAGGAAACTAGAAGGGACTGGCAGCAGCCCGTCCTTGGGAAGAACCTTTTCCAAAGCATTACAGATCAAATCGGGCGTCCCCAGTTCGATAAGTAGGTTCCAGAACATTTCGCGATTCTTCAACGCTTGCTCATTCTCTTTGACATAGTCTGGTTCCCAAGAGGATTTGAGTCGAATCGGACTCCATGACTGCATGATCTGCTGAGCTAACTCCCGGCATTCCTCCAAGCGGACACTGCGATCTTTCTTCGTCTTGTTGAGTTGCGTATAAAGCGTGTTCAGACCGGCGATCGCAGCGTCGGTCCCTGCGTTACGCCAAATTCGAACCTGATTGCGTCGAGGCCATAGGATAATAGCAGCTCGGTGATACCAACGCTCCAGCGTCATGCCCGCGTTGCCCGTATACCCCTCGAGCTCCGCGCGACTCGGGTCTGTTTCACGAATATCTACCTTCGACACGACCTCACGAAACTTGAGGGGAATCTCGCCAAACACGACCTTCTTCCCTTCGCGATCAGACCAATGCTTGGCCGTGAAACTGCTGTCAATGAGCTCACCGATTCTAAAATCGCTGGGTGAAACATCATCGTCATCATCCCCATAGTGGTACCCTCCGCTGTTGCCGTATTCATCCTCTGCGGAACCGGTTTCCCAAAGCGTAACCAACGCTAAATGTGCATCGCAATCGGCACGTTCGGCTGCATCGAAAAGAATATTTGCACGGGATAAGTCGACACCTTTCAAATTGTCGATCGACAAGCCATCTTCGGAGTATTGATGGTCCAACATCACGGCTAACTTCGAAGGTGTCTGGGTATCATCTACTCTATCTCCATAATAATAACCGTCATCGTCATCTTCCTCGGCATCTTCATCATCATCTTCCTCGGCACTCTCCTCGCTCTCTTCAAGAGGCCAATCGTCGAGGATCGCCGCAATCTTTTGGGCTGCCTCCTCAAAGTTCGGAGCCCCGATCGCGCTTGTTTTCGGCTGCGCCAGAACCAGATTATAGGTCAAGCAAAGTCGATAACCGCTCAATAGCGGTTTGACTTCATGCTGACAGTCCGCGTAGAAAGCTGCATACTCGATCTCCAAACCGGAGGCGGCTCCTGGCATCGTAATCGTCTCCGTCATGCCTTGGTGGCAGATGATCAATTCACCTCCTGCATATTTGCTAGGTAGATTGACGACAAGCGTAGCGACCATTCGATCGATCTTTTCCCCGTCGCGATGGGGAAGGAAGAAACTTCCTTTCTCATAGACCAACATCTTGTAAGGGTGGGCTGCTAAGGATTTCTTGGGAAGCCCCAGCTTGGTTTCGATTTCGCGAAGGACGGACTCGAGCGCCGGTTCCCATTTCGGATTCGCGATCGAAAATCGGGAGGCGTCCAACTCCCAAACCTTGCGAACCTTCGTGTCAACCACCGTCTCGGTTCCCTTACCGTAGGGAGCTTGTTCGCAGTGTTGGATCAGTTGTTTTGCGTCGGTTGCTGAAAGGGGTAACGCAACGTCTCCTAAGCCATCCACACTGAGCCCAGGATGCATCGACGCGAACGGACCGCTTGCACAGAAGTTGATAGGTCGATCAATCGTTTCGAGAATGGTGAGAATCCTCGACTTCATCGAACGAGGCTGCGAGTCCGACTCCCCTGATTTCGATCCCTTCTTGTTTGCCACGTTAACCTCCCTGGTTGTTCTTCGAGAATGAATGTCGCCCCCTGATTGGAGAGGATCAGTATCTCACAGAACGACTTTTTTTGCACTCCCCCGACCCCATCGGATAAAGAGGGATTGGATCATCCTGTACATCTTGTAAATCATGTCCAAAATTGGATGGCGTGTCTGGCACAGCCACCGGTCCCAACAAGGCGGCCAGGTAACGCACCATGAAGACTGATGGATAGGTACAATAACCATAGCTATCTGGAAAGAAGATGGGAACATGTGCCGTGTCTTCTCCACTGACAGACAATGAGTGTCCCTAACTAGAGATATATACGGATGGCAATGTTCGTGCATCTAGCTCCTGAATCGCGTGTCGCCTTGATCCGGCGCAACGGCATCAATCGTTTGCGGCGTGGTGTGGGCGAGTTTCCCGGGGGTGTGTTTGCGGTTCCTGTCACTCGTAACTTCTACGTTTCGCACCAATGGCTACGGGAACTCAAGCGACGAAATTGCGGAGCAATCGCCGGTATCTATTTCCGAATCCCCGATGACGAGCAAGTGTGGGTCGGCCACTACCGCCAGACGCACCAGTGGATGTCTGCGGCTGAGGCGGTGGGTGAGTTCTTATCCGCAGAGGATGCTCAAGGCTGGGAGGTCGTCATCCCTAGACGGATCGGTGTCGACGAACTGCACCGAGTTCGGAATCTACCGCAAGTCATTGGATGGCGATTCTCCCCCGAATCCAAAGGGCAGCCCCCTTTCTGCACATGTAAATTCTGTAAACGCGGCGAGTTTGGCGCGCGGCGGTTGCGACAACGTGGCCCGGGCGTCTCGCCCGGAAGAGCCTTCGCAACTCCGGGCGAGACGCCCGGGCCACAATGAAAAGCTAGAAGTTGCACAATCCTGTGGCGCATCGGGCTTCTAAACTAAGCTGCAAAGCGATGATCTCGGTTGGTGGACCCTTCGGTGGATCATTTTCCCAATCACTCCACAAAAAAATCAGAATTTCTGTCTTGGCATGACCAAACGTGTCACCACTCTCTGGCAAGATCGTGGTGAAAGAGAGTTTTGGCGTGTTCTCCACGCTGAGGTCGGCTACTGCGCGATAGCCTTGGCAAAGAGTTTTCCGGTAGCATAGAGCTACAGGGGGACGCTAATGATTAGCCAAAGATCCAAAGACACATAGGGAGTGTTGCATGACGTACTACGCCCACAGCGGTAACGGAAAAAATGGAGACGAGCGTTTTGAAACGGTTGGTGAACATCTCCAAGCGGTCGCCTCAACGGCAGCCAGCTTTGCCGATGCATTTGGCTGTGCCGATCAAGCTCGAATCATGGGACTGCTTCATGACTTAGGGAAATACTCGGCCCAATTCAATCGCCGGCTTACGATCCCCGGCGAGCGGAGTCGGGACCATTGGACCCTTGGAGCTCTAGCCGCTACTGCCTTCCGGAAACTCGGTCATTTCGTAGCGGTCGCGATTTACGGCCATCACGTCGGCTTAGATTCGTTGAGCACCTACAAGGACCTCTGCAAAAACTGGGACGAACGGATCAAGGATCAGCCAGACCTTTTCACGACGACCCCCGAAGAGGCCAAGCAAGTTAGTCAATGCCTTGCGGATGACGGCCTCATGCTGCCTAGCCTAGAAACCGGCTTGTCTCTTCGTGGTGACTTCGCTGGAGATATGCTCGACGTGCGGATGCTTTTCTCCACTCTGGTCGATGCAGATTTCATTGAGACGGAGGCTCACTTTGAAGGGGATCACCAAACACCTCGTCGCTATCGACCTGACGGGCCGTCATTGGATATCGACAAAGCAATCTCTGCTTACGATCAGTTCCGTTTGAGATTCGCAAACATCCCAAGACTCGATAACGCTACTGCGACCCAATTTGCAGACTTGCGACGGCAACTTACCGAAGATTGTTTAAAAGCTGGAAGGGAAATGGAGCAGGGGCTCTTTACCTTGTCAGCACCTACGGGGGCGGGAAAGACCTTGGCAATGCTGGGATTCGCTTTGCAACATGCGAAACGCCACGCGTTACGAAGGGTCGTTTTGGTGATGCCTTTCATTAACATCATCGATCAAACAGCTCGTATCTATCGGGAGATCTTTACTGAGGACCGATTTGGTAACGACTACATACTGGAAGCCCATTCGTTGGCTGGTGAGTCTGTGTTTTCCAATAGCAATGTAGCAGTGGGAGGTGATGCAGCGGTGAGCCAGAACGAAATTCGGCGGCGACTCTTGTCACAAAACTGGGATGCCCCAATCGTTTTGACAACCAACGTTCAAATACTCGAATCGATGTTCTCCAATCGCCCGGGGGCTTGCCGAAAACTGCACCGTTTGGCTCAGAGCGTAATCTTGTTTGATGAAGTCCAGACGTTGCCCGACAAATTGGCGGTGGCTACCTTGGCAACCCTTCGAAGATTGGCGGCGGTGGGAGGACCCTATAGAAGCTCTGTCGTATTTGCGACCGCAACCCAGCCTGCCTTCAGCTCTCTTTCCTCGCGCGTCGACGAACTGGTGGAGAGTAAGAAGAGAACCGAACTCGCCATCGGTTGGAACCCACGAGAGATAGTTGAAAGTCCCACGCAGCTGTATTCCATCGCGGCGGAGCGAGTAAAGGTCTGCTGGGAAGAGCAATCGCCACGCTCGGTGGAGGATCTCGCCTTGGAGCTTGCTTCGAACGAGCAAGTACTCTGCATCGTGAACTTAAAACGCCATGCGATTTCGCTCGCGCATCAACTTCGTGATCAAGTTGCGAACCCGTCGCATGTACTTCATTTGTCCACCAATATGTGTACTCCCCATCGATTGGCGGTCCTTGCAGAGATTCGAAAACGCCTCGATGCGAGTTTACCGGTGCAAGTCGTCGCGACCCAATGCGTGGAGGCCGGTGTCGATCTTGACTTTCCCAATGTCTATCGAGCTCTAGCCCCTCTGGAAGCAATTGCTCAAGCAGCGGGACGCTGCAATCGAAGCGCCGGTCCGAATCAAGGAGTGGTTAAAGTATTTCAATTCGACGATCGCGACGAAGAGGGGAGGCAGAAATGTAGTTATCCACCTGGGTATAAAAATGCAGTGGAGACAACGAAGAGTTTGTTGGGAGCGCTTCGCCTTCAAAACGCCGGCGCTGTTCCCGAGTTACTCAACGATCCTGAGAAACTTCGACAGTACTACCGCAACCTCTATTCGCGTGTAGGACGGGCAGAAGCGATCGTGAATGATGAAAGAAAGATTCTCAACGCGATTAAGGAGGGGAATTTCCAGGCAGCGGCGGAGCAGTACAAACTGATTGAGGGAGCAACGCTCAATGTCTTGGTGCCCTACCATCAGCGAGGATACGGAGAGCTTCGAGACTGGGGGATTGAGCCAAAGCGTCGAACCCCGAAAGAGATCCGCGGCTGGGAAAAGAGAGCGAGCGAGTACGCCGTATCGCTCTACCGCCCCAGCAGTCAGCAAAGCGATCTCTTCATGCGTCTCCTGCCAGTCACCTTTGGAGACGAAGATGAGCAAAAAGACCAATCCGCTGCCCAGTGGTGGTACCCAGCCCAGGAAATGAACTGCTACGACGATCTGATCGGACTCCAGCTCGCGGAAGCAGAATGGATCATGTAGGGAGAGAAAACTATCTGCGAGGGGAGAATCCTCGCGGATAGTCACTAAAAAAAACATGTTTCAATCCATCGCGTGAGAACGCGAACGTCGCCGAATCGACGGAGCGATTCTGACTAGTCTCAATCGGTAGCTTAGGACGCGAGTAGCAGCTTGACAACGGTTTCTGGTTTAATCATAATTCAAAACAATTTGTCATGTTATTTTTTGTTACACGTGGAACTTTTTTTAGTGACTTTCGATGGAATATTGGTTTTTCGGGGGATAAAACCACTGGGGATGCGATTTCGCATCTAGATGGGCCCAAGCTCCCACCATTACCAGAAAACTTGACCGATTCATTTATGGAGAAGATGGAAATGAAATCTAAGAGCATGATCCATACTTTGGAGGTTTGGGGGGATTTCGCGTGTTTCTCCCGGCCCGAGATGGCTGTCGAGCGTTACTCGTATCCTTGCCCAACACCTAGTGCTGCACGCGGTGTGTTCGAAGCAGTCTATTTCAAACCGGCGTTCTACTGGCAAGTAACTCAGGTCGATGTACTAGCGTATCCCAACTACATCGCTCTCCGTCGCAACGAGGTAAAAGACAAAATCAGTGAGTCTTCGATCAAGAAGTGGATGGCTGGCAAAGAAGAGCCTTCTCCTCTATTCGCGGATGCCGACAAGAGTCTTACCGGTACGGACCAGAAAGGTCGAACTCAACGCCAGACGATGGCGATTCGGTCTCCACATTATCGACTCCATGCTCGCATCGTACCGCGAAAGGGATTCGAATCGGAGCAAGCCGCGTACGTTAGCCAATTTGTTCGCCGAGCGTCGCAAGGAAAGTGCTTTCAGCAACCCTATCTCGGGTGCAAAGAATTCGTTTGCTTCTTTCGCTACATTGAGGACACGTCCGGCTTATCACCCGCCATTCCTTACACTCAGGACTTGGGCTATATGCTCTACGATGTTTTCGATCTGTCGCAGAACAACCATGAGAAGTACGTCAAAGACTGGAAAGGGGTTAAGGCTTCGGTGTCGATGTTCTGTGCCAAAGTTGAGGCGGGAGTGCTTCAGATTCCCACTTTCGAAAGTGAGCAAGTTCTCAAGAAGGAGGGGGCGTAAACATGTTGCACGAACTCGTCGAGTATGCTCGGAGGGAAGGTCTCAGCAGCGAACCAGGATTTGGGCCCAAATGGGTACGATGGTTAATTGTGTTCCTTCCAGATGGAACATTCCATGAAGTGAGCGATTTGAAAGGGAATGATAAAAAATCCAAGGGGCGGGAATTTCCGGTCTGCCCGGTTCTGAGCCAGCCTGAGATGATCTCATATAAGTTGCGTCACTTCTTAATCGATAGTGTCGACAAGGTTTGTTTGCTCACCAAAGAGGAACCGACCGACAAGGATGAACGGGATCATTCGGCCTTTCTCAATCTAATGCAGAAGGCATCGGAAGACATCCGTGAGCTTGCTCCGGTTGCTACTGCGCTGCAAGCTCCAGAGATCAAGGACATAATCCGTGAGAATCTAAGGGAGCAGAAAGCCAAGCCTACAGATACCGCAACGATAGCTATTCTCCATGGGCTCGAGCATCGTATCTTAGTGAAGGAAGCCCTGTGGCATGACTGGTGGCGTTCGTTTCGCGATTCGCTTGGGGGGGATGTTGGTAAAGCCAAACCGAGTAAGAGGAAATCGGTTGTGATGCGATGCTTCATCAGTGGGGAGTTAGTGGAACCCGTTGCCACTCAGGACAAAGTGAAAGGTCTTTCTGACGTTGGTGGATTGCCTACCGGGGATGTCCTTTCTTCGTTCGACAAAGAGGCTTTTAATCATTACGAGTTTGAGCAAGGACAGAACGCCGCGATCGGCGAGCAGCAGATCAAAGCTATTACCGATACTCTTAATCAGCTGATCCAAGAACGAGGCAAGAAGTTAGCTTCAAGCAAAGTGATTTACTGGTACAGTCACTCCCTCAAAAAGGAAGATGCCGACCCGATGGAAGGGGTTTTCGGAGGAGCATTTTCGTTCGCCGGCGCCGACGATGATGAGGAGGAGGCGACTGATCAACAGGTTTTTTCCGCAGAGGCGTCTGCGAGAGAACTCCTTGATGCGATTCGCACGGGAAAGAGACCAGAGTTGGCTCAGTGCGAGTTTTACGCGTTAACCCTGTCCGGCAACTCAGGGCGGGTGGTTATGAGAGACTGGATGCAGGGGCGGTTTGAAGACCTGCTAGACTCGGTGATCGCATGGTTTGACGACCTATCAATCATTTCTCGCGATGGTTCGAAAATTGTTCGTGGACATAAATTTGCCGCTGTTTTGGGGGCTTTCGTGCGAGACCTGAAGGATACTCCTAGTGCCTCTGTTTCTGCATTATGGCGATGTGCGCTCAATAAAAAATTACCCATTCCGGTGTCGCTAATGGCCCAGACGTTAGCTCGCGTTCGAATGGATATCGTCAAAGACGAGCCACCACGCCACGCTCGTTTGGGATTGTTACGTGCTTTTTGTATTCGAAGTTCTGAGGTGCCAAGTATGACTGCTGAAGTTGATGAATCGATTGACGATGTCGCCTACCTTTGTGGGCGAATCATGGCTGTGTTGGCGGAGATCCAGTTGGCTGCGATGCCCGAAGTAGGGGCTGGCGTGGTTCAGCGCTACTATGCAGCCGCTTCCGCGACTCCAGCATTAGTTTTAGGGAGGCTTGTTCGAACGGCTCAAATTGCACATCTTCCCAAAATAGAGAAAGTCTCGCACCGCCATACGTTTGAGGGACGGCTTAGCAATCTTTGGGCTCGGATGAAACAGGCGCCTCCTTCAACACTGACCCTTGAGCAGCAAACACTCTTTGCAATGGGGTTTTATCAGCAGAAGGCGGAACGTTACAAGAAGAAAGATGATGCGACAGTCACAGACTCCGCCTCTTGAAAACCATTGACCATCAGACAGCCAACTAAATTTGTTAAGAAAGAACTACGATGACACTTAAAAATCGCTACGAATTCCTCTTCCTGTTCGACTGCGAGAATGGTAATCCGAATGGAGATCCCGATGCAGGCAATGCCCCTCGTTTGGATCCTCAAGATATGCATGGATTGGTTTCCGACGTTGCGATCAAGCGTCGTATTCGTAACTACGTGCAGATCGCTTCGGGAAACCAGATGCCGAATGCGATTTTCATCGAGCATGCTAGCAATTTGAACACCAAGATTGCCAAAGCCCATGAGGGGGCGAACGGATCGTTGCCCACCGAAAAAGGAGGGGCTACCAAGAAAGGCGTTCACGCGGCTCGGCAATGGATGTGCGATAACTTCTACGATGTTCGCACTTTTGGCGCTGTCATGTCCACCGGTGCAAACGCTGGGCAGGTCCGGGGGCCGGTTCAAATTGCGTTTGCTCGTTCGCTCGACCCTATACTGGCGCTCGATCTTTCGATCACCCGAATGGCGGTAACACAAGATGTGAAAAATGCCAAAAGCAGCGCTGATTTCGAGGAAGCCGAGGCAAAGGCTAGTGAGGATACTTTGCGAACTATGGGGCGGAAGTCGATGATTCCCTATGGCCTTTTTCTCGGGAAGGGGTTCATCAGCGCTCACCTGGCCCAGCAAACAGGTTTCTCTGGGGCTGACTTGAAGTTGCTCTTCGAGGCCGTACTGAACATGTATGAGCACGACCGATCGGCGAGCAAGGGAACGATGACGGTACGGCAGCCATTGTTTGTGTTCAAGCATGTTGGGACTGATAGCGATCCGGTGCAGCGAGAGCGTCAAGCAATGCTTGGATGTGCTCCCGCTCAGGTTCTGTTTGAACAAGTGGTCCAGGTCGCTAAGAATGCTGGAGTCGAAGCGCCTCGATCGTTTGCTGACTACAGTGTCACCATTAATCGCGATGCCATTCCTGCAGGAGTCGAACTGCTGGAGTTGCCTCGGGACTTCGACAAGTTGACTTAGCAAACTCAGTCTGGTAATAGAGTATTTCCAATGTACGCCGAAGATCAACTGCTTCCGATTTCCGCACTCCAACACTACTTGTTCTGTCCGCGTCGCGCTGCGTTGATCCACAGCGAGAACGCTTGGGCTGACAACCAGTTTACGTTGGAAGGTACGCAGCTCCATAAACGTGTCGATGATCCGGATCAGAGCCAAAACTTGGCTGCGGTTCGCATCGAACGAGCAGTTGGTCTCGTTTCCTACAAATATGGGCTTACAGGCAAAGCGGATTTAATTGAGTTTCATCGCACCGAACAGCCAGACGACTACCGAATCCATGTGGTGGAGTACAAGCGGGGGAGCCCTAAGAAATCGCTGGATCTTCCGTTTCAGGTTCAGCTTTGTGCGCAAGCTTTATGTGTTGAGGAGATGCTCGGTTATCCGGTGGAGAAGGCGAGCATTTACTACGGGAAAACGAGGCAGCGGATTGCTGTTGAGCTATCTGATTCTCTTCGGACAAAGACACTGAAGGAGATTCGAGATTTGCATGCCCTAATTGAATCGAGAGCGACGCCGCTTCCTCATTACCGAAAACGCAAATGCGAGCGTTGTTCTCTATTTGAGCTTTGTATGCCGCAGGCACCTCGACCAGTAGCGACTGCGTCACGATACCTGGGGCGTTTGATTGAGGGGTTCGATGACACAGGGGAGAGCATCGATTGAAGCAACACTTGAATACGCTTTTCGTAACAACGCAGGGGGCTTATGTTCGTAAGCAAGGGGACGCAGTTGTAGTGCGGATTGAAAAGAAGGATCGGTTTCGGGTTCCGATGATCAATGTTGGCTCGATTGTCACCTTTGGTCGAGTAGGGCTTAGCCCTTATCTGCTCGGCGCCTGTGGTGAAAAGGGAATTTCTGTATCGCTTATGACCGAGCGAGGACGCTTCCTTGCCGCAGTGAACGGGTTTACCCCAGGAAATGTCCTATTGCGTCGAGAGCAGTATCGGCGAGCCGATGCGTCGGATGCATGTGCATCGATCGCCAGATCGTTCGTGATAGGGAAGCTAGCCAACTACCGGACAGTTTTGCGTCGAGCAGCGCGCGAGCAATCGACGGCTGGAGGCGAAAAGGCGTTGACCATCGCAGCGACGCGAATGGATGCGACCGTGAAGCGACTGGCTACGCCCTGTACTACGGACATTGCGCGAGGAATCGAGGGGGACGCCAGTAGTGTCTATTTTGGTGTGTTCAACCACCTGATCGCAAACCCCGAGGTGGAGTTTACCTTTGAGAAACGAACCCGCCGTCCTCCTCTTGATCGGGTCAACGCGTTATTGTCGTTTTTGTACGCTTTGCTTGCGAATGATGTCCGGTCTGCTTGCGAAGCCTCTGGCCTTGATTCGGCGGTTGGTTTTTTGCATCGCGATCGTTCTGGGCGGCCCGGGTTAGCTCTCGATCTTATGGAGGAGTTGAGGCCGGTCATCGCAGATCGTGTAGCGTTGTCCATGATTAATCGTCGTCAACTGAAAGCCAAGGCATTTACCGTCCAGGCGACCGGGGCTGTTTATCTGGAGGATGAAGCGAGGAAAGCGGTCCTATCCGAGTATCAGAAGCGTAAGCAAGAGTCGATCACTCACCCGTTTCTGAACGAAAGAATGAGTCTTGGGATGGTTCCTCATATTCAAGCTCGTTTGCTAGCTCGTCACTTGCGTGGAGATCTTGATGCATATCCACCGTTTTCTTGGAGGTAGCTGCTATGATGGTTTTGGTGACATACGATGTTTCCACGGTAGATGCAGCAGGCCGCAAGCGTTTGAATCGCGTAGCCAAATGTTGTTTGAATTATGGTCAGCGTGTGCAGAACTCCGTTTTCGAATGCCTAGTGACAACGGAGGATTGGATCGTCCTCCGTCACCAACTTGTTGGACTGATTGATCCCTCGACCGACAGTTTGCGCTTTTATTTTCTTGGAGGAAAATGGCGTGAACGCTTCGAGCATGTCGGTGCGAAACCGAGCATCGACTTGGAAGGCCCGCTAATAATATAGGCCGCGTGCATTCGCTGTTCTACTTTTGACGGGGCAAAATAATCGTCGCAAATCTCGCGACCCACAGGTTGTCGCCAAAACCCTTAGGTTCCGCGAATTTCTAACTGCCTTTAGCTTCGTGACTTAGAGGTAGCGGGAAGCATTTTTTTTCAATCTTCCCCTCAAAACGTCTGACATCCGCGAAACCTGTTCCCTATCTCTTTGCGAGGCAATCACTTATACTCACAGGATCGCCCGCCATGCGCGGGCGCGGATTGAAACATCGAAATGATTCATAATGGCGTTTCCGAGCGCGAATCGCCCGCCATGCGCGGGCGCGGATTGAAACAATTACTACTGATTTCATACTTACCTTTTCTTTCGATCGCCCGCCATGCGCGGGCGCGGATTGAAACTCACCCGGCTGATTGAAATATAACGCCACGCGGATATCGCCCGCCATGCGCGGGCGCGGATTGAAACTCGTAGTACGCCATCGCACGCGATAGCTGTTGCACCATCGCCCGCCATGCGCGGGCGCGGATTGAAACCACTCCTCGCCGTTCACTTCGCAAAGTTTACGCAAAGATCGCCCGCCATGCGCGGGCGCGGATTGAAACACGATCGACCCGTAGAGAACCTCACCGGTATCTATCGCCCGCCATGCGCGGGCGCGGATTGAAACATCGGAATGATTCATGATGGCGTTTCCGAGCGCGAATCGCCCGCCATGCGCGGGCGCGGATTGAAACCATGATCTTCGGGCTCAAAATGCACTCTCGCCCCATCGCCCGCCATGCGCGGGCGCGGATTGAAACAACTCTTAAGAAATCACTTGCGCATAAAATACAATCGCCCGCCATGCGCGGGCGCGGATTGAAACACGTCGCCAGCGAAGATCCACCCACGATCGACGACATCGCCCGCCATGCGCGGGCGCGGATTGAAACGTTGATATTGATCGCACGACTTTTTATTTGGGGCCCATCGCCCGCCATGCGCGGGCGCGGATTGAAACAGATTGGGCGGTTTGCATTCCTCGCCGCAACAGCACATCGCCCGCCATGCGCGGGCGCGGATTGAAACAATTAGGTTCACCGTTGCCGAACGTCGAGGGCGGATATCGCCCGCCATGCGCGGGCGCGGATTGAAACTTGCAACGCGATAGTTTGCCCTTCTGGCATTGGATCGCCCGCCATGCGCGGGCGCGGATTGAAACATGAACGGAATGCTTACGTTGCCCATCGCTCCCGAGAATCGCCCGCCATGCGCGGGCGCGGATTGAAACTTGCTGGCGCTGTCGGAACTGCGGCGTTCCAGATATCGCCCGCCATGCGCGGGCGCGGATTGAAACACTAATTCGCGAACGGTAAAGTAATGCGAGGTGCACATCGCCCGCCATGCGCGGGCGCGGATTGAAACATCGATCGGCCATCGGGGAAAGTTGCGGCCTCTGCATCGCCCGCCATGCGCGGGCGCGGATTGAAACCTAGCCAACCAAAAGCAGAACCGTTGCCGGTGTAGAAATCGCCCGCCATGCGCGGGCGCGGATTGAAACTGCATGGCTGTTTATTGCCTGCATGCGACTCCAGGATCGCCCGCCATGCGCGGGCGCGGATTGAAACTACAAGGGAGAACAAATTCCTCTACGAGAGTACGGATCGCCCGCCATGCGCGGGCGCGGATTGAAACCCGATCTTAGGCGACGCTAGAGAGGCCCTGGAGTGATCGCCCGCCATGCGCGGGCGCGGATTGAAACATTTGTTGTGGCGCCTCGCTTGGCTTTGGCACCGTATCGCCCGCCATGCGCGGGCGCGGATTGAAACAACTTAGGTGCAACTCTCGTTAAGGGAGAGACCTAATCGCCCGCCATGCGCGGGCGCGGATTGAAACCTCGATATTTACGGCGATACGGTTCGCCTTGGCTTATCGCCCGCCATGCGCGGGCGCGGATTGAAACCTTTGGCGCACGTACGGATTTCGAACGCAAGAATATCGCCCGCCATGCGCGGGCGCGGATTGAAACGATTTGACGTGCGTTGATGCTCGCTGGAGAACTCCAATCGCCCGCCATGCGCGGGCGCGGATTGAAACTAGTACAGATTCTCGCCTGTCCCCACCATGCGCCATCGCCCGCCATGCGCGGGCGCGGATTGAAACTCGATCTTCTTCCGCGATGCGCAGATCATCGGCTCATCGCCCGCCATGCGCGGGCGCGGATTGAAACAGGTTGTACCTCAGAGGTGGTACCTGAACGGTGGATCGCCCGCCATGCGCGGGCGCGGATTGAAACCGGCGAGCCCCGGTGGAAGACCGCCTTCAGAGGAATCGCCCGCCATGCGCGGGCGCGGATTGAAACATTCTCGACACCCGGACATCTGCGGAAAAGTATATCGCCCGCCATGCGCGGGCGCGGATTGAAACTTTTCGGATCTCGATTTTCCACCCGACGCTTTGCATCGCCCGCCATGCGCGGGCGCGGATTGAAACTCATTTAGTTTGCAATCGGCACCGAGAATTACCATCGCCCGCCATGCGCGGGCGCGGATTGAAACTACCATTACTTCGTCGACCTTGACGATGCCGTCATCGCCCGCCATGCGCGGGCGCGGATTGAAACACAATTCCCTTCGTAGGCGGAGCCTCTATTCTGCATCGCCCGCCATGCGCGGGCGCGGATTGAAACGCAAGTTTGCATTGATCGCCATCACGGTATTCGCATCGCCCGCCATGCGCGGGCGCGGATTGAAACAGCACGCCGCACAGAACGCAACGCGTGCTTTTCTTTATCGCCCGCCATGCGCGGGCGCGGATTGAAACATGCCCATCTCTGAGAGTAGCTTCGTCATCCGGTATCGCCCGCCATGCGCGGGCGCGGATTGAAACAGTAGTAGCAAGGTCGAGAGTGTCAGGTCGCGAGATCGCCCGCCATGCGCGGGCGCGGATTGAAACCTGCAATCGGTTTGCGTGCTTCCTGGCTCGGCGAAAATCGCCCGCCATGCGCGGGCGCGGATTGAAACTCATCTGCGTGGGCGAACTCGAAACTAACGACCACATCGCCCGCCATGCGCGGGCGCGGATTGAAACCATAGCGTGCAAAGTAACTTTGCTCGATTTCGGATTATCGCCCGCCATGCGCGGGCGCGGATTGAAACACCTGCGTATGGCTGCATACCTCGGTACGCGTCGTGATCGCCCGCCATGCGCGGGCGCGGATTGAAACACGTATTCACGTCCCGACTCGAGACTATCATCGAATCGCCCGCCATGCGCGGGCGCGGATTGAAACAAAATCCATCGTGGCTATATTCCACAGAGTCTTTTATCGCCCGCCATGCGCGGGCGCGGATTGAAACTGCAATACTGTTGCTGTCTGCGTATTACTTCGAGAATCGCCCGCCATGCGCGGGCGCGGATTGAAACGAATTGATCGCATCTGGAGTACTCGGGAGACTGCAAATCGCCCGCCATGCGCGGGCGCGGATTGAAACTCGCGGATCGGTGATGATGCGGCGATCAAGTTAGATCGCCCGCCATGCGCGGGCGCGGATTGAAACCTCTTCTTCGAGCGTCCCAAGCTCGTCTAGTTCGAGATCGCCCGCCATGCGCGGGCGCGGATTGAAACTCCTAGCAAACTCAATTGAGAGCTTGCATAGTCGCAAATCGCCCGCCATGCGCGGGCGCGGATTGAAACTGCAATACTGTTGCTGTCTGCGTATTACTTCGAGAATATCGCCCGCCATGCGCGGGCGCGGATTGAAACTCGCGGATCGGTGATGATGCGGCGATCAAGTTAGTTATCGCCCGCCATGCGCGGGCGCGGATTGAAACTAGTTCGTGAGACGGATCTCGGACAAGACAAAGATCGCCCGCCATGCGCGGGCGCGGATTGAAACCTTGGAGATGAGTAGCCAAGAGACGGTAGCAAGAATCGCCCGCCATGCGCGGGCGCGGATTGAAACGTGTATATGCACACGAGCGTTAGCGTTGTCTGTGAATCGCCCGCCATGCGCGGGCGCGGATTGAAACAATCGCGGCATCGGTAAGAAAGCACTCAATGGCGTATCGCCCGCCATGCGCGGGCGCGGATTGAAACTTTTCTTCGGCCTTGGTGGCAACTTTGATTTGCCGATCGCCCGCCATGCGCGGGCGCGGATTGAAACATCGGGTCGTCGGTGGATCACGAATACAGCGTTATCGCCCGCCATGCGCGGGCGCGGATTGAAACATTCGTCGGCCCCGCAGAAACAAATTACTATTGGTATCGCCCGCCATGCGCGGGCGCGGATTGAAACTTGCTCTATCGCTCCAGAATCTCGCAGGTGCGATAATCGCCCGCCATGCGCGGGCGCGGATTGAAACATCGACGAAGCGGCTCTCACAGCCGCTCTTCCGATCGCCCGCCATGCGCGGGCGCGGATTGAAACTTATTTCCATGTACGCCGATCTATCCAAATACTAAATCGCCCGCCATGCGCGGGCGCGGATTGAAACGGTGTGTTCGGTGGCTTCCTACGCTTATCGCGAAATCGCCCGCCATGCGCGGGCGCGGATTGAAACAACTTGGCGATACCTTGCTGCGGCATCGCTCGCCATATCGCCCGCCATGCGCGGGCGCGGATTGAAACAAGCTTACGCATGTCTTGCAAAATGCGTTTTGCGATCGCCCGCCATGCGCGGGCGCGGATTGAAACATCTTGTTTCCATTTCACGGAGACTACCGATCCCATCGCCCGCCATGCGCGGGCGCGGATTGAAACTGCCGGGTGGTATTGGAGGACTGTACTACTCCGAATCGCCCGCCATGCGCGGGCGCGGATTGAAACAAAAAGACGACAGAGGCTTTGCGTGAGCAAGCAAATCGCCCGCCATGCGCGGGCGCGGATTGAAACACGCTGCCGACGCTGGCTATGCGTCGGGCGGCTACTATCGCCCGCCATGCGCGGGCGCGGATTGAAACTGGAAAAGAAAAGGCGGCAGCAAGTGCATCTTCAAATCGCCCGCCATGCGCGGGCGCGGATTGAAACCTTGGCATGACGTGCGTCTATCGAGACGCAAGGAATCGCCCGCCATGCGCGGGCGCGGATTGAAACACCTCACAATTGCCGTTCCCCGACGCATCTGGTGTGATCGCCCGCCATGCGCGGGCGCGGATTGAAACTCGTTCTCATGGGAACCACACGACAGAAATTCCTATCGCCCGCCATGCGCGGGCGCGGATTGAAACCCCGTAGCCTGGGAAGATCGCTGGACCGAATTGGGAAATCGCCCGCCATGCGCGGGCGCGGATTGAAACATGCGTGATGTAATCCGAAACCAGTTGTCGGCGTATCGCCCGCCATGCGCGGGCGCGGATTGAAACAGAAACTGACTGTGAACGCCGGGGGATCTAGGCGTATCGCCCGCCATGCGCGGGCGCGGATTGAAACTGGTTCGGTGCGACCGCTTGAGCCCTTGCAGGGTGATCGCCCGCCATGCGCGGGCGCGGATTGAAACTATGCCGAAGTCGTGCGTATGCGCGATCAGAGTATCGCCCGCCATGCGCGGGCGCGGATTGAAACGCGAACGATGCTGACAATTTTTCCAGCTTCTCCGAATCGCCCGCCATGCGCGGGCGCGGATTGAAACCTGCAATCGGTTTGCGTGCTTCCTGGCTCGGAGAAATCGCCCGCCATGCGCGGGCGCGGATTGAAACACTGGTGGTGAGTACTTCCGAGGTCGAACGATCGAATCGCCCGCCATGCGCGGGCGCGGATTGAAACCCGTTCACCCCGAGATAGCTGGACTTTACAGTGTATCGCCCGCCATGCGCGGGCGCGGATTGAAACTTGCCGCTACCGTTATCACGCACGAAAATTCGTGATCGCCCGCCATGCGCGGGCGCGGATTGAAACATCACGCAGGGGGTGACGCAGACGATCACTGCCATCGCCCGCCATGCGCGGGCGCGGATTGAAACACAACCTCCCTGAGGCGATCGTAGAGGAGGCTCGATCGCCCGCCATGCGCGGGCGCGGATTGAAACTCGATGGCAGAAATATCGTGTCGGACGCTTTGCAGATCGCCCGCCATGCGCGGGCGCGGATTGAAACTGTAGTGACAACCAAAACAGCAGTAGATAGACGCAATCGCCCGCCATGCGCGGGCGCGGATTGAAACGATGCCAACAATAATCCCGTCGTGAATAGTGCAGGATCGCCCGCCATGCGCGGGCGCGGATTGAAACATTGTACTGCTCTTCGGTGAAGGCAGTGGGATCGTATCGCCCGCCATGCGCGGGCGCGGATTGAAACTTGGGTTGCTCCTGAAACTGATACCTGCGGGTGTGCATCGCCCGCCATGCGCGGGCGCGGATTGAAACACCAGGAGGGGAAGATATTCGCCAGGAGTACTTATCGCCCGCCATGCGCGGGCGCGGATTGAAACATACCCCCAGGCAAATTTTTTTTCCATTCGTGGAATCGCCCGCCATGCGCGGGCGCGGATTGAAACTTCTGTTGCAGTCCTCACTTTTCCAGCGTCAGCTATCGCCCGCCATGCGCGGGCGCGGATTGAAACATGAATCCCGAAATGTTTGAGCTACTGAAGAGAGAAGATCGCCCGCCATGCGCGGGCGCGGATTGAAACATTCTGTGGCGTCCATGACGGGATCAAGACCAAGGATCGCCCGCCATGCGCGGGCGCGGATTGAAACTCTCTTGCGTCTGAATCTTTTCGATCTCGCATTCGCGAATCGCCCGCCATGCGCGGGCGCGGATTGAAACTCTCTGCTCTAGCAGCCACAGATATTCGCTCTCGGATCGCCCGCCATGCGCGGGCGCGGATTGAAACTTGCGACGAACGACAGCAGGCTTCGGGTTGGCCAATCGCCCGCCATGCGCGCGCATGGCGGGCGATAGCGAGAACGACGACCGGCGACTTCGGCCTCAGCGTTTCAATCCGCGCCCGCGCATGGCGGGCGATTGGAACCAACGTTGGGGTTTGCTCCGCTCGTTACGAGGTTTCAATCCGCGCCCGCGCATGGCGGGCGATGGGTTCGCCGCGATCACCGTAATACGAGAAGGAGTTTCAATCCGCGCCCGCGCATGGCGGGCGATAGAGATGCCGAAAGATCGCTGATCTATGGAATCAGTTTCAATCCGCGCCCGGGCGCGGATTGAAACCACTCATACCCTCCCTCCGAAGCGGGCTAGTATCTGATCGCCCGCCATGCGCGGGCGCGGATTGAAACAAGAGCGAGAGCCAAAGGAGGGGGAGGAGGGTAAGGATCGCCCGCCATGCGCGGGCGCGGATTGAAACTCGACAACCTCCGGTCGCTCGTTGCAGCCCTCAAATCGCCCGCCATGCGCGGGCGCGGATTGAAACTGGTTCGGGTACTGAGTCCAGTCGCAGACCATTGTATCGCCCGCCATGCGCGGGCGCGGATTGAAACCAGTTCTCGCGCCGAGCACAATATTTACTTTCTTGATCGCCCGCCATGCGCGGGCGCGGATTGAAACAACGATTCGGCTGGACGATGGCGAAATCCTCATGAAAATCGCCCGCCATGCGCGGGCGCGGATTGAAACAGCGAGATCGGACCACGGACTGCTCAACTCACCATCGCCCGCCATGCGCGGGCGCGGATTGAAACCGGTAAGCTGCTCACTAACAGCCCCGTAACGATCATCGCCCGCCATGCGCGGGCGCGGATTGAAACCCGAACACGTCGGTCTCTTCAACTACGTGGTACTATCGCCCGCCATGCGCGGGCGCGGATTGAAACGGTGAGTGCCACATATGGGCGAACATATCGATGTATCGCCCGCCATGCGCGGGCGCGGATTGAAACCGAAGTCGCGAGGCGTGTCAGCGAGCTTGCCGAAATCGCCCGCCATGCGCGGGCGCGGATTGAAACCTCCGCAGAACCACATTCGACGAGATAGTCGATATCGCCCGCTATGCGCGGGCGCGGATTGAAACTTCCAGGGTAACGGCGATCAGGTTCCGAACCTGCTCATCGCCCGCCATGCGCGGGCGCGGATTGAAACGTTTTGTCGGTCTGCTCGGTGAGAACACGATGCTCATCGCCCGCCATGCGCGGGCGCGGATTGAAACGTCATCAACGACGGTGTAGTCGACGCTAGTCGTCATCGCCCGCCATGCGCGGGCGCGGATTGAAACGTGTCGGGTCGTGAGGACGGACATGATGATGTACGGATCGCCCGCCATGCGCGGGCGCGGATTGAAACAGGTTCGGCGTCAAGAATTGCGAATACTCTCGACATCGCCCGCCATGCGCGGGCGCGGATTGAAACAGCAGCTCGCGCGCTGATACGCTCGGGGAAGATCATCGCCCGCCATGCGCGGGCGCGGATTGAAACTCACTTTGACAAGTCGACGCCAACGCTCGCCATCTTCTTGATCGCCCGCCATGCGCGGGCGCGGATTGAAACTGTCGTAGACTGCACGACGACATCTCAGCGTTCGCATCGCCCGCCATGCGCGGGCGCGGATTGAAACCACGACCCCGACCGCATGGATAGGTACCGGGGTCAGATCGCCCGCCATGCGCGGGCGCGGATTGAAACGACGCATTCGCCTACCCTGTAACCGAAGCAACCTTTGATCGCCCGCCATGCGCGGGCGCGGATTGAAACAATTGAAGCTCGAGTACTCGCCTGGGTTGCCAACATCGCCCGCCATGCGCGGGCGCAGATTGAAACTGTATCGATCAAAAGGGTTGCATCGTTCGAACTCATCGCCCGCCATGCGCGGGCGCGGATTGAAACGTGAAGGTTTACCGCGACGCTAATCCAAAGATCAAATCGCCCGCCATGCGCGGGCGCGGATTGAAACTGACAGACTGATGGTTTGGAAGATTGCTTGGGTATCGCCCGCCATGCGCGGGCGCGGATTGAAATAGTTTCCAAACGTGTCGTAAGGATCTGCTCTCGTAGGATAACTTTCTAGTTTCAGCTTCGGTGCATCTTTATGTTCAGAACCTTGGTTTGCGTTGCCAAGGTGAGGATCTGCTCCATTGTGGCGATCCATTTTTCGGAGTTCCGCTCTGGGGGCAGTTCTTTCAGACTTGATTCTCTTAGCATTTTTCCAGCTATCCAGCGGGGCGGGCGCAAAGGGGGTAGGGCTCTTCGATTTCACTGTTGGGCAGTTTTAAGGTAGTTCATATTGTCCGTTTCGATCTGACAGGATTTTCAGGGGGAATAGGATTGATGGAATAGTGGGCATTGGATGATCGTGCGAGGAATGGTAGCGGATGCTTCGGGGGAGGCATCCCTTCGTGCTTGACGGGGGAGGAGATGGGGGGCGTGGTCTCAGGGGCTGTCCCTCGCTGACGCCACGGGTTGGGATGGGGAGACGCTGCGCGTTGGGGGAGAAGCGTTGGGGAGCATCGTACTTACATAGGTGTTTTTTGCCGAATGCCTTGTTCTGAGAGTTGTTCTGCGAACCAAACCTTACAATGACGGAGCCGTTTTTTGAACGCAATCCGAATGAAAACCAATGGAGATATGACTTGTGGCTGATTTTACACCGACGCAGGGGAAGTATCTGGCCTTCATCCACACCTATACGGAAAGATATGGAGTTCCTCCCTCCGAATCGGAAATCAGCGGAGCGATGTGTGTTAGCCCTCCTTCGGTGAACCAAATGGTCAAGATGCTCGAAAAGAAGGGGCTGATTCTACGGCAACCTGGGCAAGCTCGCTCGATTCGGATTCTTGTCCCTGCGGATGAAATTCCTGATTGGGGACGCAAACGGAAGTCCAAAAAATCTTCCCTCCCAAACGATAGGCCACCTGCTTCCAAACCTGTAGTGGTCCATCCCCCTGCGAACTTGTACGTGCTTTGGGTCTATCTAACTCAGGGCCCCGTGAGCGAAAAGTTCCGTAAAAGGGAAATCAGCCGTACCATCGAAATCCGAGGAGACCAAACGCTGGAGGATCTCCATCATATGATCTTCGAGGCGTTCGGCCGTTTCGACGAACACCTGTACGAGTTCCAGTTTGGAAAACGTCCCTTCGATCCCAAAGGAGTGAACTACGGAGTCTCCGATTGCGATGGAAATGCCGGTGACGCGAGTACACAAAAACTTGACGACCTCAATTTGACGCTTGGCCGAGCGTTCGGTTACTGGTTTGATTTCGGCGACGATTGGTATCATACCGTCCAGGTGTTGCGTATTGAAAAGGCAATTCCAACGGTCACTTACCCTCGCGTTATCAAGCGAGTTGGCCCATCGCCACCTCAGTACAACGAGGACGAGTGTTAAGTGGACGAGCGCTAAGTGATCGTCTTCGGGCAGTAGATTTGGGCTTTGGGAGTGTCGTTCCCCCCCTTGGCTAAAGGGCTTTGCCGGACTACACTTGGTCGGACCCTGATGGCAGGCACAATTCGCTTGCTTGAGGACTCGGGCTGTAGCGCAGCCTGGATTAGCGCGCTACCTTGGGGTGGTAGAGGTCGTGGGTTCGAATCCCGCCAGCCCGATTATTTTTAGAAACAAGCCCTTCGGCGAGTACGTCGAAGGGCTTTCTTATTGTGGGGACTAGACTTACGTCGACGAGAGTGCAGTTCAAAAACACGATTTCGAGGATTCGACGTTTTTCGAACACATCTTCCGTAACCCATTTCTGGGTAAGGGCTTGTGAAAGTTCAAAGACTCTGCAGGCCAGGTCCGCAATTTCGTCGTGGGAGCGGTCGAGAGCGTCGCTCGATACGCTTGCAATGACATGGAACCACCCCGATAATGGGCAGATGGGGAGAATACGCGGGCTAGCGAGGTGTCGTCCTGCCCGCTGACTCCGGGTTTCTCCCCTTTTATACCCGACTCGAGGCTATTTTGGTGGTCCCCCAGATTCGTCCGGCGAGTCGGGAATAAAAATCGCTGCCCCGGGAATAAAATCCAGCCAAGTCCGGGAAAATTAAGTACGTTATGCAATTTTTTACTAGCTTCTTTTGTGCAGCACTCCTTGCCGCCATTCTTCTTGCCATCACTCCAGCCTATTCCGCCGACGACTGGCAACCGCTTTTCAACGGCAAAGACCTGACAGGCTGGCGCGCGAATATCATGCCAGAATCTTTTTCCGTGGTGGATGGCGTGATCCGCGTCAACGCAACCCGCCAGAGCGCCCATCTGTTCTACGTGGGTGACCTCAAGGAGGGCTTCATCCACTTCAAGAACTTCGAGTTGGAGGCGTCTGTCCGCAGCGAACCCAATTCCAATTCAGGCATCTTCATTCACACCGACATGACCACACGCGACAAGGCGCTCCATCTTGCCAAGGGTTACGAGATTCAGCTCAACAGTTCCGCCAAGGAAAAACGCAAGACCGGTAGCCTCTATGCCGTTGTGGATCTCGACAAGTCGTCCGTGGACGAGACCCGGTGGTTCCAAGTGCGTATCACCGTCCGCGACCAACGAATCACTATTCACCTCAATGACGAGCAGGTCGTCGATTACATCGAACCGCCGGACGTCGAGCGACCACGGGAGCGAGCGGGACGTTTGCTGAGTGCCAAAGGCGGAGGCATCGCACTTCAGGCTCACGATCCGAAAAGTGTTTTCTACTTCAAGGACATCCGCATCAAACGTCTCCCCTGATGCAGTGTTTCAGCGACCACCGCCAGTTTCTGGAACCGGTCGCAACTGGCCGCCGTGTTGTTGATTCCTTACCTTGGCTGGTTGTCGTTCGCAGCCGCCTTGAATTTTGCGATCTGGAAATTGAACGTTTGAATGCAGTTACTTCGACTTCCATAGCCTTTGGCCTCTCTTTTCCGTGCCTTCTGTGGTTCCTCCCAATTCCTCCCCAAAGTGTCTTCATTTTCAGCACACCCGTCCTAAAAGCGACGACGGGAGTTTTGTTAGAAAAAAGAAAATCCGCATGGATTACCAAAGTCCCGGGTACATTCCGTAGAACTCCCTCATTATAATGTGTCCATCCCCGCGGCTAACCTAGCTTAGGTCGCCCTCCCTCCCACCCATCGCGAGATTGCCTCCTCGGCACGCAGAACGCGAACGCAGTATTTCGATGGTCTTAAGCTTCCAGCCGCACCCTCAGTTATCACAATTGATAGGAGAGAGAGTTCATGACGCGATGTCTCGGTAACCCACTTGGTCGTAGAGGATTTTTGACGGTCGGGGCGCTCGGAGGGCTCGGCCTTTCGATGGGAGACCTCTTTCGATTGAGAGCTAACGCTCAGCAAAAACACTACGACTTCATCGATGCGACCGCCGAAAGCGTGATCCATATTTTCCTCCCTGGAGGGATCGCACACCAAGAAACATTCGATCCGAAACCGTACAGCCCGATCGAGTATCGCGGGGATTTCGGGACGGTGAAAACCAACACGGGGGATATCTTCTGCAACACCCTTCCCCGACTGGCATCTCTTGCGGATAAGTTGACCGTGATCCGGTCCGTGACCCACGGGGAAGCGGCTCACGAACGTGGAACCCACAATATGTTCACGGGGTACAAACCATCCCCCGCGCTGGTCTTCCCAAGCTTTGGATCGGTGGTGAGCCATGAGTATGGACCTCGCAACAACCTTCCCCCCTACGTCGCGATCCCACGCTCGGCGAACGAGTACGCGGGGACCGGTTATTTGAGCTCTTCCTTCGGGCCGTTCAGCTTGGGGGCCGACCCCGCGAGCAACGGGTTCAAGGTCCAAGACTTAAACCTTCCTAACGGAGTCGACATGGCTCGATTCGATCGCCGACGATCGGCTCTCGAAGCGGTCAACGCTCACTTTCAGTCGAAGCAAGATGCCGACGCTATCAACGCGATGGATACCTTCTATCAACGCGCTTACTCTCTCATTAGCAGCGAGAAGGCTCGCGAAGCGTTTAACATCGAAGCAGAAGACGCAGCCCTCCGAGATAAGTACGGACGGAACACCGCCGGGCAACGGCTCTTGATGGCAAGACGATTGGTCGAGTCTGGAGTTCGATTCGTGACGGTTACCTATGGGGGGTGGGACATGCACGCCCAAATCTCGACCGGGATGCGTCGCGATGTGCCACCTTTGGATCAAGCTGTTGCGACGTTGATCGAAGACCTGGAGTCCCGCGGATTGTTGGAGAAGACACTGATCCTCATGAGCAGTGAATTCGGTCGGACCCCCAAACTGAACAATGAAGCAGGACGAGATCACTGGCCGAAGGTCTTCTCGGTCATGATGGCTGGAGGTGGGGTCAAAGGGGGCTTGGTCTATGGAGCTTCCGATGCAACCGCTACGGAACCGGAGTTCGACCCGGTCTCCCCCGAGGATCTCGCGACTACGATGTACCACATGATGGGGATTGTCGCCGACAAAGAGCTGATGGCCCCTGGGGATCGCCCCATCGAAATCTGTGATGGCGGACGTGTCCTCACCGACATCTTGGCCTAGCGTTTTCCGTTCTTCGTTTTGCCCAGTTCTGTAGATGTGGAATCAAATTATGCTTAGGAATTTTTGGGTTCAAGGGGGAAGGTCACTAGCGATGCAGTCCCTCGCTAACGCTTCGGGTTGTGTGGAGACGGCTCTTGTAGCTGCTCTTTCTCTGGGGCTCCTTTTTGGCGTGTTGACCTCGAGTTTGCACGCGGGGCGTCCCGAAGCGAATGCTCTTTCCAATTCTGGGCTCCAACGAGGGACTTCGACCGAGATCACGATTTCGGGGGCTCGACTCGGGGATGCCCACTCGATCCTCTTCTACAGTCCTGGCTTGACCGCGTCCGAGATTACCAAGGTCGACGACAACGTCATCAAAGCGAAGATCGCGGCAGAGGAGTCGGTCACTCCCGACCTCCATCCCTTTCGAGTGATCACCAATACGGGGATCAGCAACATGCGGTTGCTGAATGTTTCTCCGATGGCGACCGTTGCCGAAGTGGAACCCAACAATGACTTCGCTGCTCCTCAGGTGATCCCTTACAACTCCACCATCGAAGGAGTCGCCCAGTCCGAAGATGTCGACTACTACCAGGTCGAACTGAAAGAAGGGCAGGTTTTGCAAGTCGAGCTCGAGGGGCTGCGACATGCATATATGAACGACTTCTTCGATCCCTATATCGCGATCTACGATGAGAAGCGGTTTGAGATCACGGCCAGCGATGACTCGGTTTTCCTACAGCAAGATTGCTTAGCATCGATCGTGGCTCCTCGCGATGGAAAGTACACCATCGAAGTCCGAGAGAGTAGTTTTGGAGGAAACGATCGGGCTCGCTACCGACTCCACGTCGGTGGGTTTCCTCGTCCTGTCGCGATGGTTCCCAGCGGTGGACGCCCTGGAGAGAAGTTGGAGGTTACCTGCATCGATAACTTGGGGAATCGATGGCAAGAGACATTTCAACTCCCCGATACACCGACCGAGCTTTTCAAAGTTTGGTCTCAAAAAGATGGCCTGATCGCCCCCTCTCCTAACTATCTCCGTGTGGTCGATGCAACCAATGCGTTGGAAGCGGAACCGAACGGGGATCACAACAAGATCGCAACCGCTCACACATTGCCCGCGGCGTTCAATGGAATTCTCGAATCGGAGAAGGATCGGGATTTCTGGGTCTTCGAAGGGAAGAAGGATCAGCAACTGGAGATCCGTGTCCACGCAAGATACCCGCACCGATCGCAGGTCGATCCGGTTGTTCAAGTTTGGAAGATTGGGGGTGGTGCTCTCGCGGGGAACGATGACTCCGGGGGGCCCGATAGCTATTTGCAATTCAAAGTCCCCGAAGATGGTAAGTATGCGCTCTGTGTTTACGATCACCTGGGGCGGTTCGGTGATGCGTTCGCATACCGAGCGGAGATTCTTTTCCAAAATCCATCTCTGGAAGCGACGATCACCGAGCAAGAGCGTTGGGTGTCGCAAACCATCCCGGTCCCGAAAGGTGGCCAAATGGCGATCGTCGTCAACGTGGCAAGGAAGTTCGTGGGAGGAGAGACACTGATCGAAGCGGTGGATCTTCCCCCCGGTCTCACCCATCTCGAAACCCGAGTGGAAAACGACTTGGGTAAAGTCCACATGCTCTTTGAAGCAACCCCTGATGCAGCGAACGCTGGCAAGTTGGTGCAACTGCAAGGGACCATTGCGATGTCGGAAGAGAAGAAGCTCTTCGGCAAGCTGAAGCAGCGGACTCAACTCGTTCGAGGTCAAAACAACGTCGATGTTTGGGGGGTGACCGACGATCAGTTAGCCCTCGCGATCGTCGACGCAGCTCCGTTTGAACTCGAGGTGATCGAACCTCAGGTTCCTCTCGTTCGAAACGGTTCACTTCCCCTTCGGATCAATATCAAACGAAGCGAAGGTTTTAATCAGCCAGTTAGCCTTCGGATCCTAGATGCCCCGCCGGGGATGGGAGCCACAGCGGTGACGATCCCTGCCGATCAATCGACCATCGAGATGCAACTCACCGCGAACAACGGGGCTGCGATTCGGAAATGGCCGTTGGTGGTAATGGCAACGACGAACGCACCGCATGGGCCGATGATGTTGGCGAGCAAGTTCTTCAACGTCGAAATCACCGAACCCCTCTTCGAGTTCAAGTTTGTAAAAACGGTCGCCGAGCAAGGGAAGCCTGTCGACGTCGTTCTCGGAGCCAAACTCAAAAAGCCAGTCGAAGGGAAGGTGGAGATCGAGATCTTAGGGGTCCCTCCTGGAACGGTTGCAAAGGCTCCCAAAGTGGAACTGACACCCGATAAGGAACGGATCGCATTCCCATTGGAGATCCCAGCTGAAACGCGAGCGGGGAACTACAAAACGATTGTCTATCGAGGGACGGTGACGACCGACAAAGGGGTCATCACGCAGGTCAACGGGAACTCCGAAATCCAAATCGATGTCCCTGTCGCGCCTCCCGCCAACGCCCCTGCACCTGTGGCCACAGCAACGCCCGAAGCTCCCGCAGATAAACCACTCACAAGACTTGAACAGTTGAAACAGCAACGAGGCAAGTAAAGGGAATTCGAAATGAATCGATGCAACATTTTCCGTCGAGCGGTAACACGTGGCCCGGGCGTCTTGCCCGAGGTTGAAAAACGTGGCCCGGGCGTATTGCCCGGAGTCGGAGGGGATGCCTTGCCCTTTAGCTTCTCTGCTCCCCCCGCCCCTTTTAGGGGAGAGGGGCTGGGGGTAAGGGGTATTCGTCAGGCAGCCCTGCTCCTTTCTCTCCTGTCTTTGGGGACTTGGAGTATTGCTCAAGAGCCCGCAGCTCAAGAACCAACCCCTTCCGAGGCAACCACGCCCCCTGCCGAAGGAACACCAGCACCGAACAGCGCCGTACCGAACAGCGCCGTACCGAGCAGCGAAACTCCCGCCAAGAAATCGGTCGCTCCTTGGAAGTCTTTATCGGTCTATCCACCGGTCATCCAATTGAGCGCCCAGAACGACTCGCAACATGTCATCGCAGTCGCGACGCGTGAAGATGGCGTAACCGAGGATGTAACCTCACAGGTTACATGGAAATTCGATCGACCCGAGATCCTCGGTTGGAACGATTTTGTCATCTCGCCTAAGACCGATGGGACCAGTTCCTTTCAAGTGACCTGGGAGGGAATGTCCGCAGCGGGAAGTCTTGAGATTACGAACTCCTCGCAAGTTCGTCCCGTTAGTTTCGAGCGGGATGTGATGCCGATTCTCACCAAGGTGGGGTGCAATACGGGGGCTTGCCATGGTGCAGCCCGTGGTAAAGACGGATTCATGCTCGGTCTCTTCGGCTACGATGCGCTCGGGGATTATCGACGCATCACGCGTGAGATCGGAATTCGCCGAATCAATTTGGCGGTTCCGGAACAAAGTCTGTTCCTCTTGAAGGCGACCGGAGCGGTCCAGCACACTGGCGGCAAGAGGATCGAGCCAGGGAGCAAACACTACCAAACGATCTTAACGTGGCTTCAGAATGGAGCTCCTGCCGATGCGCAGCGTCCACCGATCGTCACCAAGGTGGATGTCTACCCAGAGCAGGCGGTTATCGAAGGAGAAGGAGAGACACAGCAACTGGTTGCGGTTGCGACCTATGCCGATGGGGTGCAGCGAGATGTTTGGGATCTCGCCACCTTCTCCACGAACAACGAGCGAACGGCTGCGGTCGATATCGATGGGGAGATCACCAGTGGCGTCCGTGGCGAGGCCTTCGTAATGGCCCGCTTCGATACGCACACGGTCGGCTCGCAGATCTTGGCACTGCCGGAGGGGATCGACTACAAAGCTCCCGAAGCGTACGGGAACTATATCGACGAGCTCGTGAATGCAAAGCTTGAGAAACTCCGCTTGCCTGCGAGCGAGCTTTGCACCGATGAGGAGTTCGTACGCCGTGCATCGATCGACATCACCGGTCTTCTACCGACCGAAGAAGAGACTGCTGCTTTTGTTGCCGATACCGCTCCCGACAAACGAAGCAAGTGGATCGATGCGTTGTTGGAGCGCAAAGAGTTCAGTGAAATCTGGGCGATGAAATGGTCTGAGCTCCTCATGGTGAAAAGTACCAATCAAGTCAGTTACAAAGCGGCCTATCTGTATTACAACTGGTTGACGAACAAGATCGCTTCGAACACCCCGATCGATCAGATCGTACGAGAGCTTCTGACGGCAACCGGGGGGACTTTCCAGAATCCAGCGACGAACTTCTATCAAGTGGAACTCGATCGTCTCAAGCTATCAGAGAATGTCGCTCAAGCCTTTATGGGGATTCGAACGCAGTGTGCCCAATGCCATAACCATCCGTTCGATCGATGGACGATGGACGAATACTATGGATTCGCCGCCTTCTTCTCGCAGATCGGCCGTAAGCAGAGCGAAGACTATCGTCAGCTGTTGGTCTTCAACAGCGGTGGTGGAGAGGTGAATCACCCCCTCACCAAGAAGCCAGTGAAGCCCAAGTTCTTGGGGGGCGATGTTCCTGACGTTGCAGGGAAAGACCGTCGCGAAGTTCTCGCGAATTGGTTGACCAGTCCTGAGAATCCTTTCTTCGCAACGAGCATTGCCAATCGAATTTGGGCCCACTTCTCGGGAGTGGGAATCGTCGATCCCGTCGATGATTTCCGTGCGAGCAACCCAGCGAGCAACCCAGAACTCCTTGAGGCTCTCTCCACGAAATTGGTCGAGTACAAGTTCGATACCAAGCAGTTGGTCCGCGATATCTGCAACTCGCAGACGTACCAGCGCTCCTGCACGCCGGTTCCTGGGAACGAACAGGATCTTCGTAACTATTCCCACGCAACCGTTCGGCGAATTCCGGCGGAAAACTTGCTCGATTGCATTTCGCAAGCTACGAACACCAAGGACAAGTTCCGCGGCCTCCCCTCGGGAGCCCGGGCGGTTCAGATCGCTGATGGAGCGACGAGCAATTATTTCTTGACGGCGTTTGGTCGAAGCCAGCGAACTACGGTTTGCGCCGACGAAGCGACGACGGATCCCTCCCTCTCGCAAGCGTTGCATTTGCTCAACGGCAATGCGACGGGAGGAAAGGTCAATCAAGGGGGGCTGCTCAAGGCTTGGAAAGAGGAAGGGCTCAAGGCTGAGGAGGTTGTCGAGCGAATCTACCTGCGATGCTTCAGTCGAAAGCCGACCGAAGGAGAGATGGTCGATTTGATGAAATCGATCCAGGAGTCCCCCAACGAAGCGCAGGGGCTGCAAGATATTTTCTGGGCCGTACTGAACAGTCGGGAGTTCATTTTTAACCACTAAGGCGAACTGTCCTGAAATAACGTCCCGATTTGAACGGGCTAGAGATCGCGGCGCCCTTTAGATTTCGGCTCCCTTCTCCCCCAAAGGGGGCGAAGGGAGCC
>CAYMXM010000011.1:0-29296 GCA_964394065.1 uncultured Pirellula sp.
CGGCCCCTCTCCCCGAAGCGGGGCGAGGGGAGCAGAGATATAAAGCGCGACGCGTCCTAGGGCGCCAAAGCTGTGTCCGACGGGGACGAGCCCCGGTCGGACAAGAAACGCTCAATTTCCCAATGAAAAATGCTTCACAGCGCCAGCTCAGAGGAGAGAGTGACTCTTTCTGACTTACACCTTACACCTGGCCCCTCAAGGCTTAAATTAAAACTCGTCCTTATTAATCTTGTACGTTTCCAATTTTCGATAGAGAGTCGCGCGGGAGATGCCCAGCAACTCGGCGGCTTCGGGGATGTTTCCTTTGGTGCGTTTAAGCGCTTCGTGGATGAGGCGCTGTTCCCATTGTTCGACGTTGAGGGTGTCGAAGACATCGGGCTTGGATTCGTGTAACGTCAAATCACTCGCTTGAATTTCGTCCCCTGAAGCGAGGACGACCGCGCTGTCGATCACGTTGCGCAACTGACGAACATTTCCTGGCCAACTGTATTCGAGCATGCGCTTTTTGGCCCCTGTACTCAGCTTCATTTGAGTGCGGCCATGCAGCGCTTTGAAATGTTCTAAAAAGTGATCGATCAGGAGCCCGATATCTTCTTCTCGATGCCGTAGCGGAGGGACTTTCAATTCGAAGACGCTGAGTCGATAGTACAAATCCTCGCGAAATCGCTTGTCCGCGACGAACTCGCTCAGATCTCGATTCGTCGCCGCTAGAACGCGAACATCGACGCGAACTTCTTTCCGTCCACCGACCGGTAGGAACGGATGCCCTTCGAGGATTCGAAGTAGTTTCGCTTGACCGTCCAGTGTTAGCTCCCCGATTTCATCGAGAAAAAGGGTTCCCCCGTGCGCTTGTTCGAACCAACCGATGTGGTCCTTGTCGGCGCCCGTGAAGGCTCCCTTGGCATGGCCAAAGAGCTGGCTTTCCATCAGCTCGGCAGGGATGGCTGCGCAGTTCACGCTGAGCATGGGGCGGCTTGCTCGCAAGCTCGCGCGATGAATCGCCCTCGCAACGAGTTCTTTACCAGCTCCACTCTCTCCACGAATCAGAATGCAACCGGTCGCTCCGGCGACTCGGACGATTTTCTGTTTGAGCTCCATCATGGGAACGCTGTTTCCCAGAAGCTCGTCAAAGTCCGCGTTTTTGCTCTGCAATCGTCCGTGGTTGATCCGCAAGGAGGACTCGTTCTGGGCACGGACTAAGGACGGAGCGAGGAAGCTTGCAGCCGCGATTGCAAAGTGAAACGCATGCTTGTCAAAGTTCTCTTTTTCCCGATAGATGTGGATCACTCCGATCAGCGATCCGTTGTGGAGCAAGGGAACACAGATCGCGTCTGCATAGTGTCGCAGCGGGCCATCGCTTACGTTGCGCACCTCGTTTTTGACCCATACCGCCGTCGCTTGTTTGCAAACCATTTCCGTGAGGCGACTGCTCAACATGATTCGATTCTTCTCAGTCGCCCCATTGCGCTGCTGATCTACCAATTCACCATCTTGATCGGCCAGTAGGAAGGCAACCAAAGTCGCTTGCGTACGTCCTTTAAGAACGTCGCTCGCAAGCTCGATCACTTGATCGGGAGTTACCAACGATATGCATCGAACGGAGAGCTGATGGAGGTCGGAAAGATCCTCGGTCCGATTCGCTTTCCGGAGGGACAGGAAAGCGGACATCCCCGAGGCCACCCCGTCTGTAATCACTCCTGAGGACATCTCTCGGAGATCGTGCGACTGATTGATTCGTTCGACCGTGAGGTCTTCGTTCATCGTATCGTCGGTAAACTCAAGTTCGGTGTTCCCGATCTTGATTCGATTTCCGTCTACGAGGACCGCTCGATCGATTTTGGCCCCGTTGAGGACAGTCCCGTTTCTGGACTGCATATCCTCCAGATGCCACTGTTGAGCTCGGTAGTAGACCCTCGCGTGAACACGGGAGGCGAGTGGATCGTGCAGCTGGATTTGGCATTCCAAACCGCGTCCCATGGAGGTGTCGCTATTCCGGTCAAGCAAATGCCGAGCATGAGGATGCCGGCCTTGGGTAATCGTTAGATAAGTGGCCATAGATCGCAAGGAGGAATGGTAGGTGAGCCTCTATTATGCCTTCCAGTCTCAAAATGCGACAGAGCAATGTTGAAGAGATTTCCGCGGCTTCAACAGGCTTGAGGGGTGAGGCTTGAGACTTGAGGAAGAGGAGAGAACCACGAATCGTACGAATCTTACGAATGAGGCCTGAAGACGAGGGCCTTACCTTAGTCTTTGGCCGCAGGTCGAAGGATAGGTAGCCCCGGGTAGGGGTGTTTAGGACTTAGGCATTGGGGCTTGCCCCACGTATAGAAGGGATAAAGTGGTTAGAGCCCAGGTAGGGGCGGGACAAACCTGCGTTTTCTTTTGTCCCTCCCCTACCGGGGCTACCAAAAACGCGACCATTTTTAAACTCGACAATTCCATCCAATCTGCCAAGTTTACCTCCGATGCGTCAGGCCGCCCCTCACCCCTCAATGCTTACAAAAAAATGCTATAGACCCTCCCCTCCCAAGCCTTGTAGTATCCGACAGTTCACTACCCAAGGACTCTCAACGGACCCATGACATGAGCAACCGAATCCTCAAGATTGCGCTCGCATCCTCCCAAGTTGGTTGGGGGGGAGGGGAGCAATATCTCTGGTCGTTGGGAAAAAACCTTGTTCAACGAGGGCACGAGGTCACTTGGTTTCTCGACAAATCGAGCGCGTTGGCTGGCCGGGTGGCAACCGCGGGATTCCGACTTCAAGATACGCCGGCACGTCAGCCATCCCCGTACGATTTATTTCGGATCAGGCGAGTTTGCACAAAACGGGGAATTCAAATCTTTCATTCCAACGATTCCCACGCCTTGAACTGGGGAGGAATCGCCTTGTTCGGAGCGTCAGGGATTCGGAGGATTGCGATGAAGCACACCGCCTTTCCAATCCGCTCGGCGGTTCGCTACAACTGGAGTGTCGATGTCGTCGCGTGCGTCTCCCACTCGGTGCGGAAGATGTGCATCGAATCGGGGATCACCCCTTCCAAAACAACCGTCATCCACGGCTGCGTCGAACCGTCAACGATTGATCGAACCGAGGCGAAACGCTGGGCTTGCAGGGCCCTGGGGATTTCCGAGGAAGTCCCCTTGTTTTCCGTAGTAGGAAGCCTACTTCCCTGCAAAGCGCATCATCGCATCGTCGACGCGGCCTCATATTTGCGAAAGTATCTTGCTGACTTTCGAATCGTCATCTGTGGTGAAGGGAAAGAGCGAGGGGCTTTGGAGATGCAAATACAGAAGCTCGGCCTGGAGGAGCAGGTCAAACTGCTCGGATTTCAAACCGAACCAGACAGATGGATTGCCGCAAGCAATGCGTTGGTACACCCTTCGGTTTCGGAAGGACTCTCGCTCGTCGCAATTCAATCGCAAATGGCCGGAACACCCGTGATCGCTACCGATGTAGACGGCCTGGGGGAGGTGATGCGGCATCCTTTGGCCAACGGCGAATTGGGCTGGATCATTCCCAGGGAAGCCCCAGAAGGGAACGCTGTGAGGCTCGCTAGATTGATGCTGGAACCTTTGCAAAAATCCGAGGAAAGAGATCAGAGGATTCTCATGGCGAAGAATTCGGCCCTCGATCGATTTAGCGTTGAGCGGATGGTCGACAGTTTTGAATGCCTCTATTTCAAACTGCTAGCAGACACGCGTTCGGTAGTTGCAAGACAGGCCGGGCAGTTCGCCACTTAGAAGCGGAGCATTGAGCGAGAGATGTCAATTTCCGTTTATAACGGTCAGCAATTTTCATTTCAGGCCAACGAGCTCGTCGGATCGATAGATGCCAGGAGTCGACGCTGGTCACCAATACAGGCATATTACGAGTAGTAATGGAGTACATTTCAATGACGCGATCTGGACGCAACTGGTTGAAGCATTCGCTTCTCTCGCTGGGAGTACTGGGAGTTGCTTCTCCGGTTCTCGTCGCCCAAGAGGATGCTTCGAAGTTTTCGCAACCGGTTATGCGAGTTTCGAAGAATGAGGTCGCAGCCCCGAGCACGGTCCCTCATCCTCTCGATCCGGCGATTCAGCTAGCGCATCAGTCTCTCGGGTTGATCCAACGAGATCTTGTGGATTACTCCGGGGTTCTCGTGAAGCGGGAGCGAATCGGGAATACCCTGGGGGACCAGGAGTTCATGTATTTCAAGATCCGAAATCGCAAGGTTGCGAGCAACCAACTCGTCACCCCCCTCAGCGTCTACTTGGCATTTCTCAAGCCGACTGCGGTCAAGGGGCGGGAAGTGATCTACGTAGAGAATCAGAACGAGGGGAATCTGATCGCCCACGAAGGGGGAATGAAGCGAATGCTCGGAACGCATTCACTCGACCCCAAGGGAATGCTAGCTATGGCTGGACAGCGTTATCCGATGACCGAGATCGGGATCGAGAACCTCGTCGTGAAGCTGATCGAGCGAGGGGAAAAGGACAAGCGACACGGCTCTTGCAAAGTAGAGCTATTGCCAGGAGCTAAAGTCAGCAAACGCGATTGCTCCATCATCCAAGTGACCCACCCGGTTAAGGAATCGCACTACGATTTCCACATCGCCCAGATCTTCATGGACGACCAATTGAAAATCCCAGTCCGCTACGCAGCCTACGACTGGCCTGCAAAGGCGGGAGCTGAACTAGAGGTCATCGAGGAGTACACCTACCAAGATCTCAAGTTCAACATTGGCTTGACCGACGCAGACTTCGACCCAAGCAACAAAGACTACAACTTCCATAAGCGGTAAACGGATGGGGAGGGATTCGAACCCACGGTAGCCTTACGACTACTCCGGTTTTCAAGACCGGTGCATTAAACCGCTCTGCCACCCATCCTGGCAATGTTTTTATTGCCTTTGGCTATTTTCTTCAAACCTAAGTTGCGAAAATTAGCCCCACAGTTAGCCCTTTTGGCTGCATCTTGTGGACGCTAAAATTGGGCTAAATGACACTCTCGGCATTGTGGGCCGAGAGTGTCTGTATCCCCAATCTCGTATCAAGGAACATTGGAGACATGGCCAATTCTAGCCAGAAGCGGAAGTTCCCGCTATCTCAATACCGGCGTTCAGGAAACGTAGCCTATTGGTGCAAAAAGGTCCGTGGGCGAAGGATCTACTTTGAAAGAATCACCAACGACCCTACAGGCGAGAAGAGCCTAGCTCAATGGCTTGACCAAAAGCCAGCTCTCGAGGCGGGAGATGAGCCCGGACGCAAAAGGGCTAATTCGGGGCTAACGGTCAAGGATCTTTGCAATCACTGGATGACCCACCAGGAACGCGAACATGTCGCGGGAGAGATTTCTAAGCGGACGTTCGACGAGTACCACAAGACCTGCAAGCTGCTCCTGGAAAGCGTCAGGAAAGAACGAGAAGTTTCGACCCTCGCATCCGAGGACTTTGCAGAAATCCGTTCTCATCTTGTCGGCACCTACAACCCCAACGGGGTTCGGAAGCACATGGTTCAAGTCCGATCCATGCTCAAGTTTGCTTTCGATGAAGACCTGATAGAGGTCCCCGTACGCTACGGGAGGAGCTTTGAGCTTCCTAGTGCGAAGACTCTTCGACGGGTTCGGAACGAGAAAGGACGGATGGACTTCACGAGAGAAGAGATCCTAGCAATGCTCGTAAAGCCGACTGTAACCCAAAGGGCGATGATACTGCTCGGCGTCAACGCAGCTCTAGGCAACTCAGATGTTGCCGACTTGCCGAAGGTTGCCGTAAACCTGGAGTCCGGTTGGCTTGAATACCCACGAACCAAAACGGAAACGGATCGCAGGATAAACCTTTGGCCCGAGACCGTCGAGGCGATCCAAAACGCGATTGATGCGCGACCTGCGGAGGGATCCCCCTATCTGTTTGTTTCGAAGAACGGCCAAGACTACACGGATGAGGAAAGGACCGGCTGGCGCGTAACAGGCGAGTTTCGCCAAGTGCTGAAGCGTGCAAGTATCGAGTCCCGCGGACGTGGCTTCTACGGGCTCCGTAGGACCTTCCAAACGCAGGCTGAGCAGTGCTACGACCTGGTAGCCGTTAAGTGCATCATGGGGCATACGTTCCGAGAGGACGATATGTCGGCCCGTTATAGGCAGGTTGTCGGAGATGATCGCTTGCGTCGGCCGACGGATACCGTTCGCGCCTGGCTGTTTGGAGTCGCGAACAATGAGTAAAGCAGCAATCAATATGTCTGCGCGCATCGATTCACTGATTGAGTTGGCGAAAACATACAATGGACTGTTTCCCGACTACGGAGGCACGATCGAGCGACTAGAAGGGGAAGATGGGCCAGTTCAGTTACGTTACTACAAGCTCGAAGAACCTGGAATAATTCGGGATGCGGCTATTCTCTATAACAACGCAGTCGATGCGATGGATAGGTTTAGTAAGGAGGTAGCAGAAGTTCTTGTTGAACTTGGAGAAGAGATCCCGCATGGTACGACAGAGGGCGCCAGGCTGATGCACTGGCTACTAAAAGACTCTTGGCCCCCAAGGCATATTAGTGCGGCAACGTATGGCAATGCTTTTGTAGCCATCATCGGGGAGTTGCATAAATTGAAGCTGCAAATCCCAGACAAGCCTAGCCCCGACGATACGCCAGTAGGCTCCATTGCATCGCAGGATTGTAAATATCCAGGGCTGGAAGAACTATATTGGGAAATGAAGGGCGAGAACAAAAATGTTACCTACAGAGCGATTGCGTCGAAATATCGCAACGGGCTCAGTAAAAGCACACCGAGGCCGCAAGTGGATACGTTAAAGCGATGGCTCGAACGTCCCGAAAGGCCATGGAAGACTTCCGAGAAATAACCATTTGGCGAAATACCGCCCTACCAAAAAGCCTACCAGAATGACTGGTGGGCTTTTTTTGTGAAAGTATCTACCAGTGTTTCTCCTGGCCAAAGCCCTACCAGCCCTACCAGAAGGACTGGTAGGCATCGTTTTCGCGAAATACCCGTAAACAATTCTTGCGTCGTCATCCCCATCACAAGGAGAAGAAAATGCAAGTTGATGAACGGTACTACACGACCGACGAAGTGTCGGAGCTACTGCAAATCGATCGCGATCAAGTTTCGAAGCTAATCCACAACGGACAGCTGGAGGCGTTTAATCTCGCGACAACAGCCAACCCGCAAAAGCCACGTTGGCGCATCCCACAAAAAGCTATCGGGAAACTCTTGATCGCGAGGATATCGCCATCTCTAGCCGAGCCATCCCGCAAACGCAGCATCCCCAAGAAGTCTGCGCCCAAGGCTTTTTTCAGCTAATAAAAAAGGCCGGGGAGTATGGTCATTACTCCCCGGCCAAATCTCTAAAACATCACCCGCATGGAAGTGTACACAATAATGACAGCCGATCAACCCGTAGAGTCTCTGGGATTCTGTCCCTCGGTATATCCGCATCACATCTCATGGGATCCTATCGTCCATCGCCCCATCCCTCCACGCGAGCTAGCGGACACCGTCCGGCGCAGGATCGACGTGCTGGAGATTTTGGCCCGTTTGGCCGATGAGCCGAACCCTCCAGAGGAGGGCGAGCATGGCGAAATCTAGTGCGCGTGGCGAGCAGCTTATGGCGTTGCGTCGGATCCGCGTAGCGAGCGCTAGAGACGTATCGGCAGGTCCAGCCAAGGCGGTTCTGCGCGCAATAGACGACCACGCCGGGCCTAGGTGCACTGCATCCGTAGAGACCCTGGCGGACGAGATACAGTTTTCGGAGCGGACAGTGCGCCGAGCGATCGACGCACTGGAAGAGCAGGGCTACATATCGACGGTGCGGCGCGACGGTAAATGTCACGAGATCACTATCGTATGGGATCGCGTCTACACGGACTCCGCCTCCTACGGAACCCCGGACACACAGTCCGACCCCACCCCGGACACACAGTCCGGAACCCCGGACACACAGTCCGGAACCCCGGACACACAGTCCGTCAACCCCGGACTCACAGTCCGACAAAACGGTACTAAACAAATCAAACAAAAAGAAACGAGTCAGAAGGGAACTCTTTCGAGTTCGCGGGAGAACCTGGTGACCGTATCCCCGGAAGAAATCGCCAGGCGAAAACAAAGTCGGCGACAAAACCAAACCAACAATCAAAAAAAGCGAGAACACGAAAATGCAAAACAAGAAAAATAGGAAATCCGAAATCTCCAAACTCCGGGAGCAATGCGAGTCCAACATTATCGGGACGGCGATCCTCAGCACCAAAAGATTCAAAGAGGATTGCTTGCCGTTGCTGCGTCCTGAATGTTTTGAGGATCCGCTCCATAGACAAGCCTACATCTTGGCCGCGACTGCGGTGGGGGCGGGGATGAATATCGATCTAGGCGTAATGGTTGCGGAGTTGACGCGCCAAGGAAATGAGCATCACGACATGGTGACCTACCTTGCCAAAGCGTCATCAGATGAACTCCAGAGCCCAGGTATGGCCAATTACTACACGCGCGAACTCCTAAAGCTTCATGCTTGGGATGTAGCGGAGCGAGCGGCAGAAAGAGTGTTGATAGACATTGCCGACTGCATACCCGCAGAGGAGGCGGTGGCCAAGTTCCGACTAGCAACCGAAAACTGCATTACGGATCCCGTAAGGTTTGTCAGGCTTGATGTCGCGGTCGAAGAGGTCATCCAGACCCATCGCGACGCTTTGGCATCGGGAACTAGTCCTTCCTTTTCGACACCATACGAAGAACTAGACGACGCTACGGGGGGCGTATGTCCAGGGCAGTTGTTTCTTGTTTCTGCTGTTTCGTTCACCGGAAAGACGCATTTTGCCTTGCGATTGGCTTCGCATTTCGCAGATCAAAACATTCCCACGCTGTTTGCGTGTTTAGAGATGCGAAGCCAGGAACTCGCCGAACGGTATCTTGCGCGCACGACGCGATTCGACGCAATGCTATTCGCTAATCACCTGCTCGACAGCGAGGAGCTAGATGAGCTGGAGCAGGTCAAAAATGAGCAACTAGCGGGGGTCCCTCTTTACTTTCATTGCTCACACGGAGAATCGGCATCTGACATCGCGGCCAAAGCTCGCTACGCAGTCGCGAAGCATGGAATCAAGGTTTTGTTCGTCGATCATTTGCAGCGTCTAACGATCAATCCTAGGCGAGAGCTGAGACACGAACTGAAAGACGCCTGCAAGCTACTGAAGAACTTAGCATTAGAACTGGACATCGCAGTGGTCCTACTAACGCAACTCAAATCCGAGGAAGGCAACAAAGAGCCTACGATGGCGAGCTACTCCGAAGGAAAGCAAATCATCGAGGAGGCCGACAATGCAATCCTCCTACACCGTCCAGCCGGTGAGAAAAACACGCTGAAAGTCATCGTCAACAAGGCTCGGAAGCGGTCGGCTACCGAGTTCTTTCTGCGATTCAACGGCAAAGAGTACATCGATGCCGTTCCGGAATACTCAAGCGATTTCCGATAGGAGGCACCAATGACCAACGTAGTCGAGAATCTAAACAGGCTCATCCAACTAACCAGAATCCTGATCGAGCAAGGGCCTATCGGACTTCGAGAAGAGTTTTCCAAACTCCTTCGGGAACTGCTTGATGCTACCGACGAAGCCGAGCTGTTTCGAAACAGGCTGGACGATCACCACGAGCGTTGGAGGAAGTTCCCGAACCAGCGTTCACGCAAGCAACTGGACGATGCACAAGACTGGGTGAATCGGATGGAGTCTGCGTTATACCGAAAGGTGGAGATTGCTTTCAAGATTCGTCAAATTATTTCAGAAAACGAATTTTCATAAATGAAAATCCAATGCAACGAATGCGGATCCCCAACGCAACTTGTGTACGTAACCAGACGGTTCCCCAGGCACATAGTCCGGTACTTGCGTTGTAGCTGCGGGGCGAAGTCAAAGCACATCCAAACTATTTCCAAAATTCCGCCCAAATCTAGTACGAACATTTTTCAGATGGGTATTGCAACCGCATACCATGCACGTAATCAGTCCGACGAAGAATAAAGTTTTCAAAAAGTGGAAGAAAAAAATGGCAAGCGTTTTAGACACACTCCTTACCGATCGGAAAAAGATCGAAGAAGCAGCCGACGAGCTTCTTTTTGCGAAAGCGAGGGGCGAACGCGTCGACTCCGAGGCTGAGAACGCGATATATATTTTCTTGGGATGGGACGCGAGACGGCAACGACAAGAACATATTCGCATCAATGCCGTAGCGCACCATCAAAAAACTGCGGGAACAAACGAGGAGTACGCTGACGCTATTGAGAGACTTGCGAGTCTTAATGAAGATACGCCAGAACTAATAGAAATTCTTACCTCTCACATTCAGGAGCTTCAAACGCAACTGAAAGATGCCGAAAACGATCTATGGCAAGCATCCGAAAAAGTTATCAGTATGGAGAATTCACGGGCTGAGCTTCGCGGGTTAATTCCCCGGCGAATAGAAGAGCACTACAAGAGTTTGAGGGAAAACGCGGGGATACCTGAACTCGAAAAGCAACGGCGCGAGATAAAATCTGAATTGGCGTTCGCGAAAACAATTGCGAGGCTACAACATCGCCTTCGAGACAGAACACCAGATCGTTACGGCCAATCTAAGGAGTATGACGCGGTTGTAGAAACGCTAAGGACTTATGCACCTGAGCACGTAACAGCAAAAAACGGGACTAGTTATTACATTATTCGCGAATCAAAAGCATTCGATGATTACGTGGCGCAACACGCTGAACTCGCACTCGAACTTGAGGAGCAGATTCAGGATCTGACAATACGCATCGAGAATGCAGAGGCTGAAATCGAATCAGTCCTGGATTATTACATTCCCAAGAAGGGGTCCAAGTAAATGCACACAATCCAAATCAACGGCCCGATCGGGCGCGAGCCTGGGGAGTTCAGCGCTCGGGAGCTTCGAGAGCAACTAGCTAGAGCCCACGGCCCGGTGACGATCGTACTCGACTCTGAGGGAGGTTCTGTTTTCGAGGGGTTTGCAATCTACGACGCAATCAAGAACCACCCCGCCCCAACAAAAGCGATTGTCATCAACGCTTTCAGCATGGCAAGCGTTGTAGCTTTGGCTTGCGACGAGGTTGAGATAACCGAGAACGGCTACATCATGATGCACGACCCCCACATAGGGGACGGTGAGGAACTCACTGAGGGGGAGCTGCAACTGCTCGATAACCTCGGCAATCGCTTGGCGAAGATTTACGCTGAGCAGTCCGGTATGGAGGAAGAGGAGGTTGTAGCACTGATGGGCGAAGAAACGTTCCTAGATGCAGAATCAGCGATTGAGCACGGATTCGTCGACCGAGTTGTCGGCAAAGTTCAAGGGAGAAGTTTTGCGATGGCAAGGGCGAGTTTTGAAGCGAAGCGTTCCAAAGACGCAGCGGCGAAATGGAACGGACTCATTCAAGGGAAAGTAGCTGCTGGTATTCCGCGACCAACTGCGATTCGGCAACTGGAGGATGAGAATCCAGGACTAAGGCAGCGCATGATTGCGGAAGTTAACGCAGTCTCAAGGAAGCCGGAGCATGCTCCACGAGCGGGCAAAGCTCAAGCTAAGTTCAAAGGTCTCGTTGATGCGAAAGTGGCCCTTGGTCTAACGCGTACCCAGGCACTGAGGAATGTGGTTGTTGAGAATCCCGAACTCCACCAACAGTATCTTCGCGAATACAACGCATCGCTTCAAGCGAGATAGCCTACTGGTTGCGTCGGCTCTGTGTGTGTGGCGGTCATCGTCGCGGCGTCGGGCCGACGCGGTTTTTCTAGCAAGGAACAGCAATGGTTAAAAAGGCGATTGAGATCCTCATCGAGGCTGACGATCAGGCATCCAAGAAACTCCAGGCCGTGACGGCCAACGTCGAGAAAAACGTCAAGCAGATCAAGGACGTCGGAGGAAAGGCCAAGGCATCTACTGAGTTTATCGGTACGCTCGCCAGTTCTCTTGGAGGATCTGAGATCGGTTCCTACGCTTCGCAACTCGCAGGACTCACCGAGAAGGTTAGTCAATTCAGTGAGGTTAGTAAGCTTGGCGCCGCGGGGGCGCTGGCGTTCAAAGCGGGGCTTGCTGGCGCTGTTGGAGCTGCGGCATTCCAAGTTGGTCAAGCAATTGGCAACGTAGTTTTTGAAACAGAACGATGGGCGGACGAACTCGCGAAAGCGAAGCAAAGGGCGTTCGAGCTAAACGATGAACTTCGGGAGATGAAAAGGCACAGCAGGGACATGGAAAAGCGAGAGATCGCTTTACTTCCAGTTGGCGAGCAACAATCCGCGATCGATGGACTTAGGAAATCACTTGCTAGTGATATGAGCAAGTACAAAGAAGAATTAGAAAAGGCGGAAGCAGAAGTCAAAAGGCTCAACAGCGCTTTTACCTTCTCGAACGCTGGGGCGGAATTGGTGAGCGGATTCGGTTCTAAAGGCGGTGGCTTAGCCGGAGGAGTGGCGAATTTTGCCGCTGAGGTTGGGGAAGCGAATGCGAAAGCAGCTTCCGGAGATCTTACGGCGTTAGAAACTCGTATCCACGAATTGAAAGGATTGATTGCCGACAGTAAGCAAGAGATCAAGTCGATAGACAGAGGAGCATCGGAGCAAGGCCTATTAAACCGCGAGGCTGCTGCAGCGCACAACCAAGCCGTCGACAAGCTTCTTGAGAATATGCGGCAGACCAATGAACTAGCCAAGGAAAATGGCGCAGCGCTTTACCAGCTTCAAGCAGAGTACAAAGGACTTAATGAAGAACAAGCAAAACGCTACGTAGCTTTATCGCTGGAAGCGGAACACAACAAGGCACTAGCTTCCGAGAAAGCACAGCTAGAGCAACTGCGGAAGAAGGAAGGCGAGGCATCCCAGCGAGAAAGCGAGCGAGTAAAGAATATCATTGACTCTGAAATCCGAAGCATGGAAGAGCAACGCATCTCGCTTCAGCAAGGGAAGGAAGCGGCTCATGCCTACAGGTTGGAGATGCAGGGCATTGCAAAGGAAGAAGCTTTAAGGATCGCGGCACTACAGGCGAGAATCGACGGAGAAAGAGAACTGAAGGAGTCGATGGCTCGCACACTCAAGGAGGAAGAGAAGCGGCGTCAACTTGGGATTGAAAATGAGGAGCGAGAGAAGGCCGCGCATAAGGATGCTTTGCGGCAACCGCTGCAAGCGTTCTCGTCGCGGTTTTTGACGCGGGGACTGAACGACAATATCCCACAGAAACAACTTACTGCGGCCGAAGACACAGCGAAGGCATCGAAGGAGCAGTTGGAGAAGATGAAAGAACTCATCGATGTTAATCTACGCATAAGCGAAGAGATGAAAGCCAACGGTGTCATGAGGTTTAGGGTAGTATGATCCACAAATGCACGACTAGCCCCCCGACCCACCCCTGGGGCTTTGGGTCCTTCCCGGCCAAGGTTTTTTGTGCGGTGGCCCAGGCTCGCACCTTTCTTGCACATAGTCCGGCGCCGTGAGAGTTTTTGGGGTCAGGGGGAGGGTATGCGCACAGACCAGCACTACGGACGCGCCGAGTTCTTACGTGAAGAGTTTGGCAAGATGCTAACGGACACAATTGGCAACGACTCTGAGCTACCGCTAGGCGAGCCATGCGGAGCGCCAGCGGGCTCGCCCGAGAAGATCGCGGCGCTTTGTCGGCGTGTGGAGCTTGGCCAAGAATTGTGGCACCCAAGCGACAACCAGGAGCATCGCAGGCCGGGACTTTTATCCGCAGGACTTGAAAATCTCGAAGCAACGTGCTAGCGTGTTGTGATTCAAGAAAAGTGGCCCCCGCGATGCTAGTAACATCCGAGGGCCGTGGTTCCAAACTTGTTGTGGAAGTTCAGAACGATGGGGATTCTATCGCTAGGCGCTGCATGCACCAAGCCCAGTCGGCACGTACGCCGACTATCTTTGTCGCGATCAAACTTCCGCTTTCTTTTGAAAGGTCAGGAAAATGACGACGAAAACACCGAAGGCCAAGAAGGTTGTTAAAAAGACAGCCAAGAAGGTTACGAAAAAGGCCAATACGGAGACTGGCGAGAACCTAGGACGCGAGGAATGTTTTTGGATGTCTGAAGCAAGGCTTTTTCAAGCTGAGCCCCACATGGTACCGAACGAGGCTGCGGGGCGGTTGGTCCAAGATCTCTTTGAGCAAGCGGCCAAAGCGTTCCGGATGGGACTCCTGAACACAGCAGAAGATTGGGGTGTTATCATCGCTTTCATTCACGTTTTCGCCGAACACGTGCAGGGAATCGAGGATGAGGCTATGGGTGGCGGATTCGATCATGCGATTCAAGAAGCATACTACAATGCCCCGCTGGCTCTTGTTCTGTTGGGGGATAACGAAGATGACTGGGCTAACATGGACAAACAGTTCATAGAGTTCCAGAAAGGGAATCGAAAGGCGAGGGAGGGACTAGGAATAGAAACCGTGAGGTGAGAGCCTCGACGGTATCGGGAAGCGGTTTAAGCTCCACGCCGATCCATCAAGCCCCTGCATTCGTGCGGGGGCTTTTTCATGCGCTGAGATGATCTTGAACAAGCCGATGCACCGAGGGCTAATTAGCCTTTTGAGCCGTCAGAGGGGGGTAAAACGGGGTGTTTTTCAGGTAGTGAAGTGCGAAAACCCCTGGAAATTCTGGGGTTTTTAGAGTGGGTGTCTCTTTTCAAGACCGGTGCATTAAACCGCTCTGCCACCCATCCTGGCTGGGATGATTCTAGCGTTAAGGGAAAGTTCCCGCCATCGCAATACCGAACGTAATACCAGGGCTGCTGTCGGGAGGTAGTAGTGGCCCGGGCGTGGCCTCACGAATCGGTTTCTAGGGGGAGGACGCGAAGCGTCCACTCATCATAACCCGAGGCGTTAGCGAGGGACTGCGTCGCGAGTGAACGTGGCCCTTGTTGGGAATGTTTCAGGTGTACGGTGGCACGCCCATGAAGTACGAAGGGCGTGCTGTGAGACCTTGCATTGGATTGGTGGTTGCCAGCGCTGTCCCTCGCTAACGCTTCGGGTTGTGATTTCGTGGTCGCTTTGAGGGCGAAGGTCATTGCAATAGAAACGATGGTTGACTCGCTACTCGATCGAAAAAGGAAGCAGCGACCACTTCACACACCCTACGATTGGGGCAGCCACGCCCATCGCTTTGCTCTGAGCGTGCCACCCCTACGATTCTGAGCGCGCACCTGTAGGATTCTGAGCGTGCCACCTGTACGATGTTTTCGCAAGGCTTCCCTTTTGCGGTATTGTTCTTAGGGCGTTTTTAGCAGTTGAGAAAGAACTTGGGCGTAGACGCGGTGTCCGAAGTCGTTGGGGTGGTTGACTCCGTTTCCGGTTAAATCGGAATCGGGTTTCCGAGCGAGCATCTCCTTCCAAATGCTGGTCATGTCGGCGAGCGCGATCCCCTCTCCGGAGAGGTCCGCTAGGGCATCTCGATATTCGGGGAACCGTTCGTGCCGAAGGGCGGTCCAGTCCTGATTCCCTAGCATCGTTGCAATGAGGATGAACTCCGTCTGGGCATCGATCGCTCGACATTGCTCGATCATACGAGCCGTGTTTTTCTTGTAATCCTCCGTCGAGAGACTTCCGGCGTCGTTCATTCCAAATGCGAGAAGAACCAGATCGGGTTTGTGCGACATGACCTCATCGGTTTTGGTAAGCCCCCAAGGGGTTGCCATCCCACCGACCGCTAAATTGATGAGCCGCACCTCCGAGGTGTAGACCTTTTGAAGATGCTGCAGCCATAGATCTTGATAAGGGGGCTGGTGGGGAGCTCCACCTCCCCAGCCCGAGGCGTTGCATCCCGTGGAAATGCTGTCCCCGAGGAGAACGATCGTCACCGGCTTCCCCTGTCGGAGTTTCTCCAGCGTTCCGGGAAGCTTCCCTTGTTTACTCCCTTCGGAGGATGGGGCTTCGGAGGAGGGGGAGGGCCAGCTGCGATCCTTTTTCTTATAGGTGATCCAAGTCTGCATCTCGTGGTATTCGAGCTTGGCACCGAAGAGAATCTCCCCTTGACCGTCTCGATGCGTCAAGCGATAGCGCTGCGAATTGGGTGGACGGCGGAGTTCCTCAGGGAGTACCGAACGGATCCGAGAACCGGGAGGAAGTACGACTTCCCGACTTCCGGGCTCGAATCGGTAATCTACTCCTTTTTCGTAGGTTTGGTCGCCACTGGAACTTTGCACGGATCGAACCTCTTCGATCGGAAACAGCAGACTCCCTCGCGCTTCTCCACTGTTAGGATCCCGAACAAAAAGAATGGGTTCTTCCTCCACCCATTCGGACTCCCAAAAAGGGACCATCAGGGTAGGTCGATATTCCCAAGCCTTCGGCTCTTGTTGCGCGACTAACAAGTTCGTGGACAATAGACAGGAAGAAAGGAATACAGCTAGGTAGAGGGTGGTACGCATGGGAGGAGATTTTGTAGTTTGGGTAAGAAGCTGAAGTTGGGTGGCACGTCCCTGAGGAACGAAGGGCGTGGTGTTCTGAGGCTTACTCTGAGCTGTCAAAAAGTGGGTGTTGTGGGGATTTATTCCTTGTTAACCTCAGAGGACGCGGAGGTTCGCAGAGGAGAACTTGAGGATTCGTTTTGCATCCTCTGGTATCGAAACAAAACGAGGCGACCACGGAACCAAGATCGTCCGTAGGGCGCCTCGCGCGGCTTAGGTGCATCTTTCGAGGCACCGGCGACTGAGTTATCCTTCGAGCAGTTGCACCTCTGCAGAGCTGCTGTCTGTTTTGCTCAGCACCTTGATTGTAACCAGCATCCAAGAAAAAGACTTTCGAACACCGGCGCCATGCTTGGAAAACCTCGGGGGTTTGGGGGCTGGCCCCCAAGGTGGGGGACGCTTCGCGTCCGCCCACTTACCACCGATGCGTCCGTCCACCCCGCGCCTAAAAATTTCTCGGGAAACAAAATCTTTGTTAGATAAATTGCTACTCTAACGTCATTCTTTTTGCGGAAAGCAACGCCCCTCCTTTTGCAAACCTTCCCCCAACTGGAAACCGATCGATATGCCAAAAATTCTTCTCGTCGCCAGCGTACTCGCTCTATCGCCCAGCATGCTTCTCCAGGGAAATGAACGTGCCATTCGAGAGGGCTGGAACAAGCGTGCGGCCCGTTTGGATTTTCGCTCTGCTTCTATCGAGGCCAATGTTACGAACGAGAAATCCCAATACTCCATCCGAAGATTCGTTCACCCAGAAAACGGACTCCTTGTCGAATTAAGTGACAACCTTTCCTTCGAGACACCCTCTTCCTCCAACTCCTTCAAAATAAAACGGCATGTGATCAACTCGAAGGCTGGCTACGCCTTCTCCGTCTCTCGCCCGCAGGGAGAGAGTGCGTTTGTCCTTGAAGCTGGATCGAAAAGTTCTACCGACTCGAGGCCTGATGGGACGCAAATTCAAGCTAACCAACTAGGGCGGAACTACGTGCTCGATCATGCTCCCTTTGGTGCTTCACATAACCAGCTTGGTTCATCTCAAGGTGTAATCTGGAAGTCGGAGCTCAACGAGGAGGGGCAAACGCAGGTCAAGTTAGAGTTCCTGGAACCGAATGGTGATTTCGGTTTCGGTCAGGGAGACACCGTTACTTTGATTTGCGATCCACACCATGACAGCAGAATCGTTCGCGCAGTTTGGACCTTCGCCGCCAGGACTTACACAGGGGGATCTGAATCGTACGATTGTCACTATGACGATCAGGACAACCTCGTGAAGGTGCTCTACGACTACCACGGCATGCAGCCGTTGGATACTTTTTCTTTCCGGAAGTTAGACCCCCAATTGATCTCTGACAAAGAATTCACGTTGGCGTTTTATGGAATCGATGAATCCGATCTGATCAAGCAAAGAAGGATTTGGCCGATCATTCTCCTTCTCTTGGTGACATGTGTGATCGCGGCCCTGTTCCGACGTATTTACTCGCGATCCTAGGGGAAGGGGCAGCACGATGATACTCAACTTACCCCGTTCCTTAAAAAGCTGTTTCCTGTCCCCAGCGAATGCGAGTGGACTCGCGGTTTTGTTCCTGTTGGTTCTGGAAATCGGGCATACGCCACAAGCTTGCTGATCGCGTCGCTGCTCTTGTCACCCTGGGCGATACGGAATTTTGCTCAGTTTGGCAGGATCATCCCGGTGAAATCGAACTTGAAATACGAGTTCTTCCAAGCGCATTGTTTGGATGATGACGGCATTCTCGATGGTGACATTGGGACGGACTATGGACATCCACACGGTGATTCACAGGCTGCTATGCTCCACGCACAGGTGGGGGAGATGGCATTCATCGATCTTCAATCAATGCGCGAATTTTTTGAAGGTCCGCCCCTTCTCGTGGGAGCGCTATCTGGAGCAAACGATGTCTCGTTTTTTTGCGGTCGTCGTTTATCCCGTTCCGACCTATCGTGCGGAATCTACTCTAACGTGGACGAAGATTACCTCGGCTTGTTATGCAATCCCCATTTTTGCGTACTTGTTTAGCGTCATTGCCTTTCGGGCGAAGATCTCTTACGCCGAGTGGGTTTGCATCGTGTTGTTTGTCAGTTATTCCGTCCCGTACATTTTTGTTAGCCACTATGCTAGGTACGCAGTTCCGTTGGTCCCGCTTCGATTTCTTTTCTTGGTGTTTGGATACAATAGATTCCTGTTAACCCGAAGTTACAAACATGGGCAAGACCATGCCGCGCTCTCAAACGACGGAACAAAACTTGCGCAAGCCTGAATCCCCACAGCACCGACTATTGGACAGCCTACGCATAACCCTGGGCTGTCAAAAAGTTGGTATTGTGATGAATTGGCTTTGCGCAAAATTTTGTTCCCAAGATTAGCGACGATTGCATTTCATCAGAATACTTCCTTCTGGAGCCCAGAGGGCGATACATCTTTGCCGGTGGTGTAAACCACCGGTAGTTAGGCAACACATCCTCTTCAGCCCGGAGGGCGGCACATCTGGATCTCAGGCCTCCAGAAAATCCATATGTGTCGCCCTCCGGGCTTGTGGGGATACTCGGTCTTCTACCCGGTGGTTTACACCACCGGCAAAGATGTGCCGCCCTCCGGGCTAAGAGGATGCGAAGCATCCAACATCCTCTCGGGTGTTCTCGGCGACACTCTGCGTCCCCTGCGGTTAAAATGGAATAAAAACGACCGTTCGAAAAGCCATGTCAACACCAACTTTTTGGCAGCCCAGCATAACCCTACCACTACTATTCGCTGGCGCTACGCGGCGAACTGGTTTATCGTGGGGCTTGATCGGCCCTGAGTTGGGAGGAGGCTCACCGCGCTGGTTGAGGCTTGGGATGGAGGCGTTGTTTAACGGAATGAATTCCGTTCTACATGGGGGGACCCGGGATAGGTACAATAGGATGAGTCGTATAAACCGTTTTGCTGCAAATAGCAACTTTTCCATTGATTCAAAAGGTCCGCAAATGCGTCGAAATGGAATCACTCTCGTGGAGTTGCTGGTTTCGATAAGTGTCTTGGCGATCCTCGTTGCCATCACTCTACCGGCGGTTCAGTACGTTCGAGAAGGAGCCCGCCGGGCGCAATGCCAGAACAACGTTCGCCAAGTTCTTCTGGCAACGCAATCACATCATGATGCCCAAGGAAAGTTACCCTCCTTTTACAACGGGACTTCCCTTCGCTATCCTCTTCAATCATGGGATCTCTTCCATATGCATTCTTGGCGCGTCCCACTTCTTCCTTATTTGGAGCAGGGAAATCTCCTGAAGCAAGTGAAATGGGACGCACTTGCCACCGCCCCCGAGAACAAACCCGTTTTCCAGACTGCCGTATCGACTTTCCTTTGCCCTAGCGGTGGTGATCCGATGCAAATGGGGTGGGGGCTCAAACACGAGTTGTACGAGAACCTGCCAGACCCGATCACGGATCAACATCGCTATTGGGTTGTTCGTAGCGATTACGACGCCATGGCTGGTATTCAGGTTCTCCCCGATCCGTTACCGAGAGGTATAGATGCCTATTCGGTCGATTATATTTGCTGGGGCATTTGGGGGTGGCCTGTGTTCGAAACGCGGACTACCAATGGATCAAGGTTGACGCGGTATCGGTCGGGAATGTTCCGAGATGTCACGGACGGTTTATCGAACACGATTTCAGTGGTCGAGCGGGGAGGAAAACCCAAAGCCTATAAAAACGGAAAGTTACATATCACCAGTAGCGATCTGGACGCGAACTACCCAGGCCAAGTCGGTTGGTCGGTTAGCAATACCTTCCCATGGTCGATCAATGGCGACGGAGTTGGTGTCAATCAATCGAACTCAAAGGGTATTTACTCATTCCATCGTGGCGGAGCCAATCTTGGAATCGCGGATGGATCCGTTAGATTCCTTTCCGACTCCACCGATTTCGAAGCCTTGGTCAAACTCTACGGCAGATCCGACGGCGGCATACCAGACCAACTGTAGAACGGAATTCATTCCGTCAACCGTCGCCTCCAATCAAAGCCCCTACCTGCACAGCGAGCCTGTTCCCTCATCAGGCCGCCCCCGGCCTGGCCTGAAGCATCGACGCGAATATAAAGTGTTTGGGTAGTTTGGCCGACGCGTAAGCGAGGCCCGAAAATCACAGCCCGTGGCGTAAGCGAGGGACAGCGCTGGCAACCAAGCATCCTTCCGAGGCTAAGAGGTGCGAAGCATCCGAATATCCTCTCGGGGAACTCTGCGTCCCCTGTGGTTAACAAGGAATAAATCCTGGCACTCAAAAATCCTATTCTATCACTCCATAAAAAAACCGAAGTGCGAGAGGCACTTCGGTCTTTTTTGTTGAGAGCTAAGCTCTTGAAGCGTCAATCTACAATTAAGCAGCTGGCTTCGCATCGCTAGCGGAAGCTGGAGCTGCAGGTGCTTCTGGAGCCGCTGGAGCTGCAGGTGCAGCTGGAGCTGCGTTGGTGCTTTGGATTTCGCCAGCGTTGACGGTGGTGCCACAGTCTGCGCATCCAGCGGTACCCGAAACAACAACGGAAGAAGATCCGCATCCGCAGCTTGCAACTGGAGCGCTGCATCCGCAGCTAGCGACAGGTGCTGCTTCGCAGCAGCTTGGTGCTGGTGCACATACAGGTGCTGGTGCACAAACAGGAGCTGGAGCACAAACTGGTGCTGGTTCGCAGCAGCTAGGAGCTGGTGCACAGCAGCTGGAAGCAGCCTTGCGTGCCTTGAGGCGAGCGAAAAGGCCAGTGCGTCCGCCGCATGCTGGAGCTGGCTCACAGCAAACTGGGGCAGGTGCACAGACAGGTGCTGGAGCACAAACTGGTGCTGGAGCACAGCAAGATGCAGCCTTGCGTGCATGAAGGCGTGCGAGAAGGCCTTGACGACCACCGCAAGCAGGAGCTGGATCACAGCATACAGGTGCTGGAGCTGGTGCGCATACGGCGACTGGGGCGCAGCAGTCTGCTCCACGTCCACCTCGAACCTTGCCAAGTAGGCCATGGTGAGCCGACGCAAAAGAGCCAGAAGCAACGACTACTGCCATTGCCAACGAAGCCAAACGTACCTTAATCATTCGAAACGTCCTCCCTAGGGAACTAACTTAAAGGATCCACGCAACGCCACGATGTACATCCTGAAACAATATGGACCACTCGCGTCAAAAACGCTTTCGACGCTCCTTGCGGCACCCTTTTACCTGGTTAACCGATTGTTGTAAAAGTTTGCCGGTTAGGGGCTTTGCGTAAACTACGTAAGGTGGAAGCGTAGCAGAGTCCGCGGAGGTGTCAACGACCTTCCCCGCCAAACCCAGCCGGATTGTGCTAGCAAACGAGACTGAATTTCGGAAAAAGGGACTGTTTTTCAAAGGGCCCTCAACAAGCAATCCGTTTTTTGTTAAAACCCACATTGATCAAAAGTTTGATTTCGAGCCTAGGAGCAACATTTCCGTGCTGATGCCTTTCGTCGCCTTCCAGTTCCTGTTTTCTCAGTTCCTGCTTTCTCAGTACATATTTGGACCGGCCCTCTTTCTGCTGTCGGTTTTCATCATCCTGGTCATCCTCCTTCAACGGGGCCGAGGTGGGGGATTGACCGGTGCTCTTGGAGGAGCAGGTGGGTCCAGCGCCTTCGGTGTGAAGGCAGGGGACGTTTTTACCCGGATCACGGCCGTGTCGGTCGTCCTCTGGATTTTCCTCTGCGCACTGACTTGCTGGTGGTATCTGCCGCAAACCCCCGATATCGAACTCGATCCCAGCACCGCTGCCGCATCCTCCGACGCCGCGCTGAGCATCAGTCCCGGTAACACCTCACCATCGCAAGCCCTCCCGCCAAGCCTCCCAGAACAAGCCGCTGTGAGTGAGACTGCGAAGCCTGAGACTGCGAAGCCTGAGACTGTCCCACCTTCGGACAATCCTCCTGCGGAAACTCCTGCTCCTTCGGAAACGACGGAATCTGCACCGGAAGAAGCAACCGAGGCCAAACCAACCGAAGTTGAGCCAACGCCGGCCAATTAGACATTCCGCTCCCCTCACCCCTTTTAGGGGGAGAGGGCTGGGGGTGAGGCCTGGCGCATCGGTGCGAATATATCGTGTTTGGGATGTTGGGCCGACGCGTAAGCGAGGCCCGAAAATCACAACCCGTGGCGTAAGCGAGGGACAGCGCTGGCAACCACGCATCCAATGCAAGGTTTCCCAGCACGCCTTTCGTGCCTCAGGGACGTGCCACCCGACGCCTGAGTTTATTCCCGACAAGGGCTACGTGCACTCGCGACGCTGTCCCTCGTTTACGCCACGGGTTGTGATGGGGGGACGCTTCGCGTCCTCCCCCTTACCACGGCATCCTGTACTTACCGAAAGTCATCCCATGTTGCTAAGTATGACGGGGCACGGTCAAGCGTCTCGTCGGTTTGCTGATTATTCGATCGATGTCGAAATTCGGACCGTCAACAACCGATTCCTCAAAGTTTCCACCCGAATCTCGGAACAGACCAACTCCCTCGAGTCGGAGCTCGAAGGGCTCGTGCGGCAGTTTCTGAAACGTGGAAGTGTCTCTTTGTCGATTCGAATCGGTGGAAACGCTTCCTCGGAGGTCGGGAGGGTCAACCAATCCCTCTTGCAGCAGTACACATTGGCCGCCAAAGAGGCTGCACAAGCTGCCAAGGTTCCTTGCCAAATCGACATGGGAACCCTCATGGGACTTCCGGGGGTTCTCAATACGAGCGTCAGCGAAGAAAACAAGGAACTCAACGAGGCGATTCTCCAAGCCTGCCAGGCCGCCTTGGAGGATCTCCAAGAGATGCGTCAACGGGAAGGGGACGCGATGGGGGCGAAGTTCCGAGACTACGTCGATGGAATCCGAGAACTCCAAGAGGTTATCGCCACGCGAGCCCCCCAAGTCGTAGCGGAGTATCAGATCAAACTCGAGCAACGCATTCGCTCGGCGATCGAGGCACGGGGAATGGCGGTGGATAGCATCGACCTGCTCCGAGAAATAACCCTTTTCTGCGACAAAGCCGATATCGCCGAGGAACTAACACGTCTTCAAAGCCACTTGGTCCAGTTCGAATCGGCCCTCCATCACCCGGAGAGCCAAGGGCGACGCCTCGATTTTCTGGTGCAAGAACTAGGGCGAGAAACCAACACGATCGGTTCGAAAGCGAATGACGCTGAGATCACCAATTCCGTCGTGACCATCAAAACGATCCTAGAACAAATCCGTGAACTCGTCCAAAACGTCGAATAAGAAATAAATAGAGCCAAGAACAAACCACGGAAGACACGAAAAAAAGAAGTTTGAAGGGTGAAGGGTGAAGTTTGAAAAGAAGAAGGGAGACAGTTTGAATGTGAAGCTAGAATGCGCTGCGCTTTAGATTCATGCTCTCCTCTTTTTTCTGTGTATTCTGTGTATTCCGTGGTTCCCTCTACCGAACCCTGAAATTCCGTAACACCAAATCGACTCCATCATGCCATAGCGATCGGTTCGGTGAATGGAACTTGACCTCCGCGGAAGAGCCGTTCATCACGGCGATGGTTTCTTCTGGCACTCCTTCGGCATCAACACGTAGTTGAACCCGATAGTTAGGAGTTGTGGATAGCGAGATCTCACTGACGGTCCCCCAAAGAAGAAGGCTCGGGAATCGCATCGAACGCATCCTAGCCTTCCCACCGATCGCGATCTTAGCCACATCCTCTTCCGAAAGGATCGCTTCCACTCGCAACGATGTTCCTGATTCTATCCAACCTAGCAAATCTCCCTTCGAGACATACTCGCCATCGTTCAATAGAGGTGACAATCGCTCATCGAACTGGGAACGATTCGGTTCCTCTTCGCGTTCTTTCCCCACGGCAGTCGTGCGCGGATCGCCCGAGTTATGCGATGCGAACTGGAAAACGCCGCGTCCTGGCGAAACGACCTCTAAGCGATCTTTGCGTGCACCGAGTTCTCGCAACTGAGCTCCCACCAAAGCCGCTTGCGACTTCAAGATCGGGATGTCGTCTAAGTGCTTCGCATCATAGAACGACGCTCGGGTCCGCGAAGCCAAAGCGTTCTCGGTTTGGATCACATGCGACCTCGCAATCAAATACTCTCGCTGAATCCCTTCGTTGACGATCCTCGCAATCGGTTGCTTGGGAGCGACTGAGATCGCGGAAGAGGTCAACGGAACCCCCCACCGAAGACGCCCTGATTCGGGGGCGTAGATGGGAATGGTTTCTCCGGTTCGAACGATTCCCGTCGAATGAACCCGACTCGGAAGGGGCATCGTTGCGGTGTAGACTCCCATGAGGATCACCGACAACCAACCGATGAGTTGGAACCGAAGCCCCTTCGGTGCCGGTCGCGGTACAACCTGCGATGTAGAACTCCGTTCCCACGAACGGGAGATGCTTACGATCAGCAAACTGATCGCATACATCGCAGCGATGATAAGCCCGATCCCCGCAATGCGCCATTGCATCGCAGCTGAATAGGCGAGATAACCGATCCCGAGGAGGAGCAACCCTCGATTCAGCAGAGATGCGATGAAGTAAATGGATAGTAGCAGAGCTTGCGCCACCGTCGTCGTCGTGATTCGTCCTCCCCAAAGTCCGTCGAAGGCTTCCCATGCATGCTCCCGAAGGTTTTGGATTCCGACAAGATCGCATAGGACGAAGTAGCCATCGTATTTAATCAACGGGTTCGCATTGAATAGCAGCGTCGTTGCACTGCAGATCAACATCGTCTGGAAGGCGAGGGTATTGAGTGCTCCCTCCGATGTGAACCCCCAAAGAATAGCGGCAACGAAAGCAAGCCATAGTTCCGCGACGATCCCACCGAGCGCGATAACGATCCGGTGATGGTCTCGATCGCATTTCCAACTTTCGGTGATATCGACAAAGGGGCAAAGAAGACCAAAGCTACTGAGCAACCCACAATCTCGAACCCGTACACCATAGCGAACACACGCGAGCGCATGCCCGAGTTCATGCGCCGCGCGCGTTGCAAAGAACAATACCCCATATCCGATCCACAAGGCGGGGGATCGAAGGCTGGCCCAATCGGGCAATTGCTGAAGCAACCTTTCCCATCGAACCACGACGACGAGACTAGCGAACAATCCAAGACAGGTCAGGAGAGAGAGTCCAAGTATTCCGAATGCGAACTTCGACAAGGGGACGGTCGCATGAAGCCAACCCGAGGGATCGCCGAGCGATATCTTGGAATGGACCAGCCGGAGCATGAATTGGCACCAAACCACGATCGGGGAGCGTCTATTGGTTTGCCTAACCGTTCTACTCGACGAGGGTTGAAGAGGATTCGTCGCAACATCGCATTTGGTTTCCGGTTTACGTCGCAATAGCCCCAGGTCCACACCTTGTTGAATTAAGCGATGGACTTGCTGCGCGTCGATCGTCCTCGGTGGATACGTTCTCTGAAAGCGTTGAAGGAGACTCCCTATCGTCGGTTCCTCTCCAAGCCAGTGAAAAAGTTGATAGTCCTCTTCGGAGCATTGATGATGTTCTCGAGACCACGGATCCGAAGCAATCCAAATACCTCCGTTCGCTTGATGGACTTTCTTCCATTGAATGTCGGGACGGAGTTGGAAAAGTAACGGGGCCGCATCCCCGGGTAGTAGAAGGGGCTTATTCATACTACCTCGCCGTTAGAGTGACATTCATCCCTGGCAACAGAAGCCAGTTCGGTCCTGTCTTTTGGTTCTTCACCGTCGCGCTCATCCGTACCTTCCCAGTCGCGCTCACCTCGGGAGCATAGCTCGTGATCGTACCGATAAATCGGGAGCGAGAATCTTTTGCCCACTCTAACTCAACGCCTATCCCTATCAGATCGTTCGGGTCCCTTTCTCCTAAGTCGATAAAGAAGTCGACACGCAACTCATCCATCCGAACAATCTTCAGGAGAGGGGTTCCGGCCGTAACCCATTCCCCCGATCGATGATCGATTCGAGTCACTTGCCCGTCGACCGGAGAGGTGAATTTCAATCGCTCCAGTTTCTTTTCAGCGAGATCGTAAGCCGCTTTCGAGAGTTTTGCTTTCAGCTCTTTTTGCACTTTGATCGCTCTCGCTTGAACGATTCGAACCTTCGCTTGTTCCCAAGCGATTCGCTTCTGGCGAACTTCGAGCAGACTCGCATCCCCTTTCTTGCTCATTCCTTCGTAAGCGTCGAGTTGCAGCTTTGCTTCCTCCGCAACCATCTCGGCAAAACGGATGTCGCTTTCGTCTGTCGCTTCCGCATGGGCAACTTGATATTGCAATCCAGCGACCTCTTTTTCGAGAGCGAGAGTTTCCGAGCTGAGAGAACCGATCGCTTCGCCGCGTTGGACGTAGCTGTTCTCGGTCACGACGAGGTTTGCGATGGTTCCCGTTTCTTGCACGGCCACCTCGAAGTTCTCAGGAGCGACGACCAAGCATTGTTCGAATCGAATCGGCTCTTTGGTCCGATTGGTCTGAGCCCCTGCCCTTTCGGCCATCAAGCCTAGAGAGAGAACGCACGCGAGGATCCAAGCGACGGAGAAGAGTGTGAAGCGATGGGGGCGTAGAGGTTCGGAGAGACCTCCGAGAGGAAACCGGATGCTTCGCCTTCTCTTAGCCCTCCGGGCTGCAGAAGGGGAGATTCTGATGAAGTGCAATCGTCGCAAATCTTGGGAACAAAACTTGGGCAAAGCTAAATCCCCACAACACCAACTTTTGGACAGCTCAGGCTTGGGCTTTAGGGGGCGGACGCGAAGCGTCCCCCTATCATAACCCGACGCGTTAGCGAGGGACTGCGGGGCCAGTAAACGTGGCCCTTGTCGAAAATACTTCGGGCGCCGGGTGGCACGTCCCTGAGGCACGAAGGGCGTGCTGTGAGATCGTGCATTGGATGCGTGGTTGCCAGTTCTGTCCCTCGCTAACGCCTCGGGTTGTGATTGCGCGGCCCCGCTTGCGCGTCGGGTTAGTACTTTAGTCCCCCAAAAAACTTGGGGGACGTTCTTCCTAAAGCCTAAAGCCCAAAGTCTAAAGTCTTCCCTGCTCGAGACGCTCGAGCCAGGATGAAATCCTACGCTTTTCACGGGAGCCACATCCGAATCCTTATCATCAAGTCCTCGATGAAATCCTTCGTCAGAGCCCAAGCGAGAGGGCCTTTCCCTGTATTCACCGCGACGCGAGCGTTAGCCCCGGTGATGGCGATGTCGGAAGGAATCGATCCGTCCAAGTTAAAACGAACTTTGAGAAAGGTATCCTTTCGGGCAAGCTCCTCGGCGCCGCTTTGTGTACGAAGGGATCGCCAGTTTTGATTTCTATTGATGGAGATAGGAATCGGCACTTGTGGGGCTGCGTAGAACCGAGCATAAGCATTGTCCGACGCGGCTTGAAGAAGCTCTTCCAGATTTCGTTCAGGGATCTTCGCTTCCAGTTCCCAACCTTGCCGATCCTCTCGTATCGACAGGAGCCACTGCCCCATTCGTACCGGTCGATCCTTGAGGATCTCCTCGACGTTCCAGGTCTCGATCGTTCCGTCGACGGGTGCAAGCACTTGGAGCCTCTCCAATTGCTTTTTAAGCAACTCGATACCGGAACGTTCCAACTCCATCACTTGGGAGAGAGCGTTTCTTTCAGTTTCGAGGGAATCCCGATCTGCGGGGGAGAGAGTTCGATCTCGGAGCAAACGTCCCTCGAGGTCGGAGTAGCGCTGCTGAGATTTGATATGGCTGGAGAGAGATTGTTCCAGTTCTGCTTGCAGCTTTGGGGATTCTAGCTGAACGCAAACATCTCCGGCTCGAACGAACTCGCCATGTTTAACGAGAACCTGCCCGATGGTTCCTTCGTGGGGAGCGAAGAGTTCTTTGGCAGAGCGAGGAACCAGCGTGGCGGTTGATTCGATTTGAAGAGGGACAGGAAATGCCAACCCACCTAAAGCGGCGAAAAGAAGAATCGCCCCTCCGATCCATCGCGAGGCATGAGACCGATGCAACAGCCCCCCCCTTCGAAGCGACCCGAATCGAGTCGAGTTCGGTAGCACGCTCGCGAGACGAACCAATAAGGAACTCTGTTCCGCGAGACCTTTGGGAGGAAGAGACGGAGCATTCCATGCGAGGAGGAGAGCAGTTCTGTCCTCCCTCGAAGAGATTTTGCGTGTAGGTATCCTCCGTGGCACGGACGTCTCGTCCAAAGTAGCTTTTAAAACATCGGGCGAGACGCAGGTGTCACGGAGGAGCGATTCGATTCTCGTGGGATCCGACTCGAACGAAGCGTTTTGTAAGGCGAAGGGTTTGATCCAGCAGATCCGTTTCGCCGCGAGGGTTTGAGCCAAGGCCCTCACATCGGGAATGTCAGGAAAGAGTTGCTCAGAACGCTCTCCCATGCTTTGCTGTCCCGAGGATTGTGGGTCTCCATGGTCACTACCAAAGATGCTCGGATCACAGAGCATCAGGTTTGGATTTCCTTGGGCGAGGCGATCGAGAGAAAGGCTTGCGGCTTCCGTGATTTGAAGCGCGTCCGATCTCCGATCCAACTTGGTCAGCCCAGCGACCCATTCGACACGCCATCGTTTACGAGGGTGAACGCGATGGAGGAGGATCGCATGATCCGACTCGGTGATCTCGCGAATGAGTTCCAACGCTTGTCGGATCGAACTTGCTCGCCCGCTTCCTTCCCCTCTAGCCCCTTGATCGGAAGTCTTTTCTAGCCACGCACCCGTTTGGGTTAAGAAGAGTTGATCTGCTTTTAGCTTTCGGAACTGAAAGACCTGAAAGTACTCAGCGATTCGGTTAGCCATTTGGGAGGCGAACCGAAGATACCCTCGTTGGCTCGCCGGCCCGCCGCAAGGGGACTGCACGATTTCGAGCCAGAGTTCCCCTCCGGCTAGCTTGACGGCGATCGGAACTAGGATCAGTTG